>NZ_LEKG01000162.1:0-18436 GCF_001029515.1 Micromonospora sp. RV43
CCCACCCAGATCTCCCCCGAGATGGTCGTCCGCTTCGCGTTGTGCAAACCCAGAATCGCCAGCGACGTCACACTCTTACCGGAACCGGACTCCCCCACGATCCCCAGCGTGCGACCCCGCTCCACGGCGAACGACACACCGTCCACGGCCCGCACCACACCGTCCTCGGTGTCGAACCGCACCCGCAGATCTCTGACCTGGAGATAGGGCCCGTCGCCGGAGCGCTGCTCCGGCACCTCCGGGCGGTCCGGCTCCCCGGACGGCACCGCCTCCGACCTGCCCATTGACCGCCTCCCCTTCGGTGATGAAGAGAACCTACAGGAAATCCCCAGAGGCGAAAATAAGCTACATCGAGCGGCCTGTCAGCGGCCTGAGCGTAACGACTGGGTTTCCGTCTCGCACCCCCGTCACCTGGGACATCCACGCCCGCGACTGGCCGTCGTCGCCTCGTCGCCGCACTTGTGGTGCGACGATGGTCCCGGCGACGAAGGGACGATTCCCGTCGGCACGAGGTGGAGGCGACGATGACCGCGGCGGTGTTCGGCCACGACGGCCCGTGGACCGAAGAGGAGTACCTCGCCCTCGGCGAGACGCGGCAACGCGTCGAACTCTTCGACGGGAGCCTGCACGTGACACCGGCACCGACCCCGCGGCACCAACGAATCCAGCGGAACCTCGGCAACCTGCTGGAGGCCGCGGCCCGGCACGTCGGCCTGGAACTGCTGGAGACGGTGAACGTCCGGCTCCGGCCAGGCCGCATACCGATTCCCGACCTGGTCGTCACCGAGCCGATCGACTTCGACCAGCCGATGATCGAGGCGCGGGACGTGCGGCTCGTGTGTGAGGTCATCTCACCGGGCAACGCGGCAACCGACAAGGTGCTCAAGATGCACTACTACGCCCCCGCGGGGATCGAGTGGTACCTGCTGGTGGAGCAGGAAACCGGCACGCTGCACCTGCACCGGCGGCAGGGTCGGCACTACCGCGAGGTGTCAGTGACCAAGCCCGGTTCCGCGCTGGAGCTGACCGAGCCCGTCCGGGCCACGATCCGGCCGGCGGATCTCGTCCCCTGACGGATGTCGGTGCGCTCGCCTAGGGTCGGGCGCATGAGCGAGCGTCGAGCGACCCATCAGGACAGCGCATGAGCGAGTTCGACGCGGCGACCGCCGCCGTCCAGGCCGCTCTCGACGCGGGCGCCCGCTACGCCGACGCCCGGGTCATGCACCGCCGCTACGAGTCGATGTCGGCCCGCAACGGCGACATCGAGGAGCTGAGCCAGGACGAGAGCATCGGGCTGGGCGTACGCGCGCTCGTCGGATCGGGGTGGGGCTTCCACGCCGTACCCGATCTGTCCGACGCCGCGGCCCGCGACGCCGGCCGGCGCGCCGCGGCGATCGCCACCGCGAGCGCGCGGGTTCCCGGTCCGCCGATCGACCTGGTGCCGGCCGAGGCGGCGGTGGCGAGCTGGGCCTCGGAGTGCGCCGTCGACCCGCTCGGGGTGCCGCTGTCGGACAAGGGCGACCTGCTGGTCCGCGCCACGGCGACGATGCGCGAGCACGGCGCCGACCTGGCCGAGGGGCTCTACCAGATCTGGGACACCTCGAAGTGGTTCGTCTCCAGCGAGGGCCACCGGATCGACCAGCGGATCCGGGAGTGCGGTGGCGGCATCTCGGCCACCTCGATCGGTGACGGCGAGACCCAGCGGCGGTCCTACCCGAGCTACCGCGGGCAGTACGGCACCACCGGCTGGGAGCTGGTCACCTCGCTCGACCTGGCCGCGCACGCCGCGCGGATCGCCGAGGAGTCCCGCGAGCTGCTCACCGCGCCGCTCTGCCCGGCCGGCGAGACCGATCTGATCCTCGGCGGTGAGCAGCTCGCGTTGCAGATCCACGAGTCGGTCGGGCACGCCATCGAGCTGGACCGCATCCTCGGCTGGGAGGCGGCGTTCGCCGGCACGTCCTGGCTCGACCTGGCCCGCCTCGGCTCGCTGCACTACGGCTCCGAGCTGATGAACGTGACCATCGACCCGACCATCCCTGGCGCGCTGGGCAGCTTCGGCTACGACGACGAGGGCTCCCCGGCGGTCGCCCGGGACGCGGTCCGCGAGGGGCGGTGGGTCGGGGTGCTCGCCGGCCGGGACTCGGCCGCCGTCGCGGGCCTTGACTACGGCGGCAGCGTACGGGCCGACGGCTGGGCCCGGCTGCCGATGGTGCGGATGACGAACGTGGGCCTGGAACCCGGCCCGCACACGCTCGACGAGATCATCGCGGCCACCGACGACGGGGTGCTGATGGACATCAACCGGTCCTGGTCGATCGACGACAAGCGGCTCAACTTCCAGTTCGGCTGCGAGGTCGGCTGGGAGGTGAAGAAGGGCCGCCGGGGGCGGATGCTGCGCAACCCCACCTACACCGGCATCGGGCCGGTCTTCTGGCGCTCGATGGACATGCTCTCCTCGGAGACGGTCGCCTGGGGCACGCCCAACTGCGGGAAGGGGCAGCCCGGCCAGGTCGGGCACACCGGCCACCCGGCCGCGCCGGCCCGGTTCCGCGGCGTCCGGGTGGGGGTGCGGGCATGAGCGAGCGCGGCATGAACGCCGAGCTGGAGATCGCCGCCGGGGTGGTGGACCTGGTCCGGCACACGGCCGGTCCGGCCGCCGAGGCCGAGGTGCTGGTGACCCGCTCCGACCTGGCGCTGACCCGGTTCGCCAACTCGTTCATCCACCAGAACGTGTCCGAGACCGGTGTCGCCGTACACCTGCGGTTGCACGTGGACGGGCGGACCGCTACCGGCAGCGGCAGCCGGGTCGACGCCGACGGGCTGGCCGCCCTGGTCGAGCGGACCCGGGCCGCGGCCCGGCTCGCGCCGCCCGACCCGGCCTGGCCGGGACTCACCGCCCCGACGCCTGTGCCGTCCGGCCCGGCCGTCGACGAGGACACCGCGTTCGCCTCGCCCGACGAGCGGGCCGAGCGGGTACGCGCGTTCGTGGACGCGGTCGAGGGGCTGGAGGCGGCCGGCTACTGCCGGACCTCGTACCGGTCGGGGGCGTTCGCCAACTCGGCCGGGCACACGGCTGTGGGCCGGGCGGCCGAGGCGGCGATGGACGGCATCGCCCGCGCCGGCGGCGCCGACGGGGTGGCCCGGCTCTGCGCCGACCGGCTGGCCGATCTCGACGGCGCGGCGCTCGGCGCCCGCGCGGCGGCCAAGGCGCGTGCCGCTGCGGACCCGGTCGAGCTGCCGCCCGGGCACTACGAGGTGGTGCTCGAACCGGCTGCCGTCGCCGACCTGCTCCAGAACCTGGCCTGGTACGGCTTCAACGGCAAGCGCTACGCCGAACGGCAGTCCTTCGCCGAACCGGGCACCGCTCAGTTCGACCCCTCGGTGACGGTGGTGGACGACCCGCTGCACGCCGGCACACTGCCGTTCGACCTGGAGGGCACGCCCCGGCGGGCGTTGCCGCTGGTGGAGGGCGGCACCACAGGGGCGGTGGCGTACGACAGGCGCGGCGGCGCCGAGGCGGGCGCCGGGTCCACCGGCCACGGTATGCCGGGTAGCGCGACGTTCGGGCCGATCCCGCACAACGTCCGCCTGCTGACGGGTACGGCGGGCGTGGCAGGCGCGGCCGTCGCCGCCGGACCGGTGAGCGCGGGCGTGACCGGGGCGGTGGGCGACCCGGACACCGCCGCGCTGGTGGCCGGGATGCGGCGCGGGCTGCTGGTCAGCGACTTCTGGTACACCCGCGTGCTGGACCCGAAGCAGCTCGTGGTCACCGGGTTGACCCGCAACGGGGTGTGGCTGGTCGAGGACGGCGTGCCGACCCGCGCGGTGCGCGACTTCCGGTTCACCGAGTCGTACCCCCGGGCGCTGGGGCCGGGCCGGGTGCTCGGCCTGGGCCGGACGGCGGTCCGCCAGCCTGCCCGCGTCGACGGCTCCTGGTACGAGACACCGGCGCTGCGGCTGTCCTCGTGGCACTTCACCGGCGGCGCGTCCGGGTGACCCGGCGCGCCGCCGGGCGCACCACGCCACCGGTCGGCGCACCGTTCGGCCGACCCGCCACATTGATCATGAACTGACTCTTTCCAAGCTGCGGGACACACGGGACACTGCGTTGCGCGGCCGGGCCGTGAAGATCGGCGTAACGTGTGTCACTTAGCCGCACCGGTTCGCCGGTGTGGCCTCGCGCGTGCGCAGGACGTGACAGTGACGTCAGGGAGATGACTCAGATGACAACTACGTCGGCCAGGACGCCGAGACCGCAGCCGCGGGGAGGGCGGGCACGCGCCGCCATCGCGGCGAAGACGTTGCGGACCGACAGATGGTGGATCGCCCCGCTGATCACGGTGGTGGGGCTCAGCGCGTGGGTCATCTACGCGACGGTCCGGGTCTTCATGCACAAGTGGTACTGGGTGGAGCAGTACCACTACCTGACGCCGTTCTACTCCCCCTGCGTCACCGACCGCTGTGTCGAGGGCTCCTCGCACTTCGGCCAGTTCCTGCCCGGCTGGTGGATCATCCCGGACGCGGCGCTCACCCTGCCGTTCCTGCTGCTGTTCCGGCTGACCTGCTACTACTACCGCAAGGCGTACTACCGGTCGTTCTGGCTGTCGCCGCCGGCCTGCGCGGTGCCGGACGGGCACCAGTCGTACAGCGGCGAGACGCGGTTCCCGCTGCTCGGGCAGAACCTGCACCGCTACTTCTTCTACGCCGCCGCGATCATCTCGCTGATCAACACCTGGGACGCGATCCTGGCCTTCCACTCCCCCGAGGGCTTCGGCTTCGGCCTGGGCAACATCATCCTGATCGGCAACGTGGTGATGCTGTGGGCGTACACGATCTCCTGCCACTCCTGCCGGCACATCATCGGCGGGCGGCTCAAGCACTTCTCCAAGCACCCGATGCGCTACAAGGCGTGGACCGGGGTGTCCTGGTTGAACGTCCGGCACATGCAGCTCGCCTGGATCACCCTCGGCACCCTGGCACTCACCGACTTCTACGTGATGGCGGTCGCCGCCGGCTGGATCAACGACCTGCGGTTCATCAACTGAGAGCCTGGACATGACTGAGACGCGAATCGAACGACACCACTACGACGTCGTCGTGATCGGGGCCGGTGGCGCCGGCCTGCGCGCGGCGATCGAGGCCCGGCTGGCCGGCAAGAAGACCGCGATCATCTCGAAGTCGCTGTTCGGCAAGGCGCACACGGTGATGGCCGAGGGCGGCGCCGCCGCCGCGATGGGCAACGTGAACTCGCGCGACAACTGGCAGGTGCACTTCCGGGACACCATGCGCGGCGGCAAGTTCCTCAACAACTTCCGGATGGCCGAGCTGCACGCCAAGGAGGCGCCGCAGCGGATCTGGGAGCTGGAGACGTACGGCGCGCTGTTCGACCGCACCAAGGACGGGAAGATCTCGCAGCGCAACTTCGGCGGCCACGAGTACCCGCGCCTGGCGCACGTCGGCGACCGGACCGGCCTGGAGCTGATCCGCACGCTCCAGCAGAAGATCGTCTCGCTCCAGCAGGAGGACAAGCAGGAGTTCGGCAGCTACGACGCGCGGATCCGGGTCTTCTCCGAGACCACGATCACCGAACTGCTGCTCGACGGCGACCGCGTCGCCGGGGCGTTCGGCTACTACCGCGAGTCCGGCGAGTTCGTCCTGTTCGAGGCGCCCGCGGTGGTCCTGGCCACCGGCGGCGTCGGACGCTCCTACAAGGTCACCTCGAACTCGTGGGAGTACACCGGCGACGGCCACGCGCTGGCGCTGCGCGCCGGGGCCACGCTGATCAACATGGAGTTCCTCCAGTTCCACCCGACCGGCATGGTCTGGCCGCCCTCGGTGAAGGGCATCCTGGTCACCGAGTCGGTACGCGGCGACGGCGGCGTGCTGAAGAACTCCGAGGGCAAGCGGTTCATGTTCGACTACGTCCCCGACGTGTTCCGCAAGCAGTACGCGGAGACCGAGGAGGAGGCGGACCGCTGGTACACCGATCCGGACAACAACAGGCGTCCGCCGGAGCTGCTGCCCCGCGACGAGGTCGCACGCGCGATCAACAGCGAGGTCAAGGAGGGCCGGGGTACGCCGGCCGGCGGCGTCTACCTGGACATCGCCTCCCGCAAGTCGGCCGAGGAGATCCGCCGCCGCCTCCCGTCGATGTACCACCAGTTCAAGGAACTGGCCGACGTCGACATCACCAAGGAGCCGATGGAGGTCGGCCCGACCTGTCACTACGTGATGGGCGGCGTCGAGGTGGACCCGGACTCCGGCGCGGCGTACGGCACCGTGCGCGGGCTCTACGCCGCCGGTGAGGTGTCCGGCGGCATGCACGGCTCCAACCGGCTCGGCGGCAACTCCCTGTCCGACCTGCTGGTCTTCGGCAAGCGCGCGGGCGGGCACGCGGCCACGTACACCGATCAGCTCACCACCCGCCCGGCGGTGTCGGTGGCGGCAGTGGAGGCCGCCGTGGAGACGGCGCTGGCGCCGTTGCAGCGGGACACCGGTGAGAGCCCGTACCAGCTCCAGCAGGACCTCCAGGTGGTGATGGGCGACCTGGTCGGCATCATCCGGCGCGAGGGTGAGCTGGCCGACGCGCTCGCCCGGCTGGCCGAGCTGCGGGAGCGGGTGGCGAAGGTCAGCGCGGTCGGCGGCCGGCGCTACAACCCGGGCTGGCACCTGGCGCTGGACCTGCGCAACATGCTCGTGGTCTCGGAGTGCACCGCGAAGGCGGCGCTGGAGCGGCAGGAGTCGCGCGGCGGGCACACCCGGGAGGACTACCCGGCGATGGACCCGAAGTGGCGGAGCGTCAACCTGGTCTGCTCGCTGGACGGCGACACGGTCCGGCTGACCCACAAGCCGCTGCCGAAGATGCGGCCGGAGCTGATCGGGCTGTTCGACCGGGCCGAGCTGGCCAAGTACCTGACCGACGAGGAACTCGCCGAGTTCGACGCCCTCACCGAGGAGGCGAACAACTGATGGGAAGTAAGCGCCAGTTCCGCATCTGGCGGGGCGACGAGACCGGCGGCGACCTGAAGGACTACACCGTCGAGGTGAACGAGGGCGAGGTGGTCCTCGACGTGATCCACCGGCTCCAGGCCACCGAGGCGCCGGACCTGGCGTGCCGGTGGAACTGCAAGGCCGGCAAGTGCGGCTCGTGCTCGATGGAGATCAACGGCAAGCCGCGGCTGGGCTGCATGACGCGGATGTCGACGTTCGAGGAGTCCGAGACCGTCACCGTCACCCCGCTGCGCACCTTCCCGGTGATCCGGGACCTGGTCACCGACGTCTCGTTCAACTACGAGAAGGCGCGGGAGACCCCGGCGTTCGCGCCGCCGGCCGACGTGGCGCCCGGTGACTACCGGATGCAGCAGGTCGACGTCGAGCGCTCGCAGGAGTTCCGCAAGTGCATCGAGTGCTTCCTGTGCCAGAACGTCTGCCACGTGATCCGTGACCACGAGGAGAACAAGCCGGCGTTCTCCGGTCCCCGGTTCTTCATCCGGGCGGCCGAGCTGGACATGCACCCGCTCGACGCGCGCACCGACCGCCGGGAGTACGCGCAGTCGGACATGGGACTCGGCTTCTGCAACATCACCAAGTGCTGCACCGAGGTCTGCCCCGAGCACATCAAGATCACCGACAACGGGATCATCCCCATGAAGGAACGGGTCGTCGACCGCAGGTACGATCCCCTTGTGTGGCTCGGTAACAAGATCTTCCGGAGGGGTCAGGTGCCTCAGACCAGCGCGACCAGCGGGCATTCGAGCGGTGCCGTCACGTCCGGAGGGGCGCAGGGCGGGGCGCACGCGCACGGCGGCGGTTCGCACGCCGGCGGGGTGCACTCGCACGCCGGCGGCTCGCACGACAGCGCCGCCGAGCGTCAGGCCCAGCAGGGCGTCAACTGGCACCGCGAGGTGCCGCACCCGACCGCCCCGGCGGTGGACGCCAACGGCCGGCTGCCGCTGACCGAACTGACGTTCAACAAGGCCGCCGCGCCGTCGCCGTTCGGTGACGACGTGACGTTCCCGCTGCCGCCGGAGCACCTCAACTTCGCTCACCCGCAGCAGGACGAGCCGAAGCACTGAACAGCAGCGCGACGATGACGGGGGCCGGCGGCACGAGCCGCGGGCCCTCGTCCCGTTTCCGGCCGGCTGTCCGGTTCACCGGACGGCCCGGCTCGCGCCGCCGTCGTTCAGGGGGCGTCGAGCAGCGGGCGCAGCGCGGCCACGATCGGCACGTCGGCCGGCAGCCAGTCGACGCTGTCCAACTCGGCGGCGGAGAGCCAGCGCAGCTCGGCGTGCTCCAGGGCCTCGGGCTCGTCGCCGTGCAGCAGGCGGGCGGCGTAGACGCGCAGCACGGACCGGCCGTGCGCCATCCGTACGTCCCGGCCGACACGCGCGCCGACGGCCACCCGTACGCCCAGCTCCTCGGCACACTCCCGGGCCAGCGCGTCGGTCTCGGCCTCGCCCGGCTCGACCTTTCCGCCCGGGAACTCCCATCGCCCCGCCACCTCGGGGGGCGCGGAGCGCTCGCATGCCAGCACCCGGCCACCCTCGATGATCGCCGCCCCGACGACCACCCTCGGCTCCCGCCGGTCGGCCTGCCCGCTTCCGCTAACCCGTTCGGTCCGCACGGGCCACCAGCGTGCCAGATCAATCGGCGGTTTGGGTAGCTGCGTCGGCCGTCAGGTCAGCAGAACACGGAAGTGTGGGCGTGGACACACCATCTGAGCGGCGAGAGACTAGAGGGCGTCGACTGGGACACGGGATGGCGACGATTTGGCCACAAGCCGGCAACGACGCCTGGGAGGTGCGGTGATGCGCGTGCTGTTCAGCGGCCGGGCGAAGCACGACTACCTCAGCGACGCGCTAGCCCTGCTGTCCGGATGGACGCGCGAGGGCGAACAGATCCGCCGCACGATCGTCCTCGACGACACCCAGCACGCCGCGCTCACCGAGCGGGTGGCGGTGGTCGCCGACGCGCTGCGGCTGCGCCCCGAAATCAGCCGCCGGGCCGACCGTACGCAGATCAGACTCGGGCACGACGACGGCGAGCCACTCACCGAGGGTGAGGTTCTGCTCGCGGCGCGCATCGAGGACGCGGTCCGCGCGGTCACCGAGCCCTGATCGGCTGGCACGCCCCGCCTACCCTCGGGTGCATGTCTGGCCCCACGTACGACCGCAAGGAACAGTTCCAGCAGATCCAGAGCGGGTTGCTGCCCGGTGAGCAGATCATCGCCGTCTACGACGCGGTCGGCACCGGCACCGGCTTCATCGGCCTGACCGACCGGCGGGTGATCATCCAGGACCGCTCCTTCGTCGGCAAGCGGTACGCGATCACCAGCATCCCGTACTCGAAGATCACCAGCGTGAGCGTGGTGAGCAACAAGTCCTGGGGTGGTTCGTTCTTCTCCACCGGGTCCATCGCGGTGCACGTCGGCACGCACACCTACGAGGTCGAGTTCCGGGGCGCGCAGAAGAGCCACCACGTGCACAACGTGATCCTGCACCACATCTCCTGACCCGCCTGGCACAATCGCCGCCATGCGGGGGCTGAGGGCGCGATGGCGGGCCTGGCGGGGCGAGCATCGGCGGGCCGTACGCCTGCTCCGCCGCCTCCTGGTGCTCGCCACCGCCGCCGTGATGCTGCTCGGCGCCGCCACGGTCGCCAGCGCGACCTGGGTCCGCGGCGCCGCCGAGGGCCGCCTGTTCGACGCCGCGGACGTGCCGGAGACACCGGTGGCCCTGGTGCTGGGCACCAAGGTGGAGCCGGACGGCACGCCGGCGCCGTTCCTCGCCGCCCGGCTGGAGATCGCCCGCCAGTTGTACGCCTCCGGCAAGGTCCAGGTGCTCCTGCTCTCCGGCGACCACATGGACTGGGACTACGACGAGCCGGACGCGATGCGGCGCTGGCTCGTCGAGCGTGGCGTCCCGGCGGAGAAGACGGTGCTGGACCACGCCGGATTCGACACGTACGACTCGTGCGTCCGCGCGCACCGCGTCTTCGGGGTCCGGCGGGCCACAGTGGTCACCCAGTCGTTCCACCTGCCGCGCGCGGTGGCGCTCTGCCGGGACGCCGGCATCGAGGCAGTCGGCGTCGGCGACGACACCGCCCGCCGGTACGCCGACCAGTGGCGGATCAGCTCCACCCGGGAGTACGGCGCGTGCGTGAAGGCCGCCGTGGACGTGCTCACCGGGCGTGACCCGGTGCACCTCGGCCGCCGGGAGACCGGAGTGGACGACGCGCTGCGGGCTTAATCGGGTTGTCTGCTCGGCACGGCTGCTGATCTGCTGAACCCCTCGAAGCCGACCGGAGGGAGCACCGCCATGCCGAACGCTGCGAAGCCCAGCCGACCCGTCGTCACCTCATCCGAATCGAGGCTTCGTCTTGTCGTACCCCATTCCGGCGGAGGTCACTGACCTCTCGCCGCGTCGCGTCCCTTCCGCCCGGCGGGAGGGCGCGTGATGTCCGTCTTCGACGATCCCGGCCTGTTCGGCCGGCTCTGGGCCGCCACCTACGACGGCCCCGGCAATCCCGACCCGGCCCCGGCCGTCGACTTCCTCGCGCCGCTGGCCGAGGGCGGCCCGGTGCTCGAACTGGCTGTGGGCACCGGCCGGGTGGCCCTGCCGCTGGCCGCCCGCGGCCTCGCCGTGGAGGGTGTCGAGGCGTCCCCGGAGATGGTGGCGCACCTGCGCGCCAAGCCGGGCGGCGCGGACATGCCCGTCACCATCGGCGACATGTCGGACGTCCCGGTCGCCGGGCCGTACCGTCTGGTCTTCCTGGTGTTCAACACGCTGTTCAACCTGGTCTCGGAGGAGCGCCAGGCGGCGTGCTTCCGCAACGTCGCCCGGGTGCTCGCGCCCGGCGGGGCGTTCGTCATCGAGACCTTCGTGCCCGACCCGGCGGACTTCGACCGGGACGAGCAGGTCCAGGTGCGGGAGGTGACCGAGGACTCGGCCACCATCCGCCTGCACCGGTACGACCGGGCGGCGCAGACGTTCGTGCGGCAGACCGTCACCTTCGACGCCTCCGGCGTGCACCTGAAGCCGTTCGCCATGCGGTACGCCTGGCCGGAACAGATCGACGAACTGGCGGAGCGGGCCGGGCTGCGGCTCACCGAGCGGTACGCCGACTGGGACCGGACGCCGTTCGAGGCGGACAGCCGCGCGCACATCTCCGTCTACCGGCGGCGGTAGCGCTCACGCCGAGGGGCCGGGCATCACGTCCCGGCCTCTCGGCGCGCGACTACGCTGACGACCGCCGGGCCCGGACAGGAGAGGCCGATGACAGTCTCAGTCGCCGCCATGGACGACTCGCACGCCGACTCCGTGCTGGAGATCTACCGCCTCGGCATCGCCGAGGGGAACGCCACGTTCGAGACCGAGCCGCCGGACTGGACGCGGTTCACCGCCACCCGCCTGCCCGGCCACCGCTGGGTGGCGCTCGACGAGGCCGGCGACGTCCTCGGCTGGGTGGCCTGCTCGGCGGTCTCCGACCGCTGCGTCTACGCCGGGGTGGTCGAGCACTCCGTCTACGTGCACCCGAAGGGGCGGGGTCGCGGGGTCGGCCGAGCACTGCTGGACGCGCTGATCGCCTCCACCGAGGCGGCCGGGATCTGGACCATCCAGTCCGGCGTGTTCCCGGAGAACACCGCGAGTCTCGCGCTGCACGCGACGTGCGGATTCCGCGTCGTCGGCACCCGCGAGCGGGTAGGCCGCCACCACGGCACCTGGCGAGACGTGACCTTGATCGAACGCCGCAGCCCTAGGATCTGACCCCCCTTCCCTCCTCCCGCGCCCTCGCCCCGGTGATCAAGGAGTTTGTGTCCGGTCGGCGTGGTCCGGGTGACGTAAACCCCTTGATCACCGGGTTGGTCAGGTGCCGACCAGGTGGCGGCGTACCAGGGCGTCCCGCTCCAGGATCAGGTCGACCATCTGCCAGAACTCGGCGAGCCGGGGATGGGTCAGGCCCTCCTCGCGGCTGAGCTTGCGGCCGAAGATCGGGCTGTCCCCCGCGACCTCACCACCGTTGACGAGCGTCGCGGCCGGCCCCGGCGAGCCGGCCACCGGCCCGACCCGGCAGCCGAAGGTGACGTGGTCGTCGAAGTCGTCGCGGCCCCAGCTGCCCAGGATCGCGTCGATCCAGACCTCGTGCACGCCGTCGTGGTGGTAGCAGCCACGGCGCGAACCCTAGCGAGCCCGCGTGCCGCCGCGCGTACCCGAAGGCACTTGACGGTTCCGGCGCCCAGGTGCGACGGTTAGTTACATGAGTAATGAACCGAAGAACCGGGATGGATGACGGGCGGCCGATCTTCGTCCAGATCGCGGAGCTGATCGAAAACTCGATCATCGACGGGACGCTCGCGGAGGAGACCCAGGTGCCGTCGACGAACGAGCTGGCGGCGTTCCACCGGATCAACGCGGCGACCGCCGCCAAGGGGATCAACCGCCTGGTCGATGACGGGATTCTCTACAAACGCAGGGGGATCGGAATGTTCGTGGCAACGGGGGCCGTCAAAACACTCCGGGAACGCCGCCGGCGCGAGTTCTCCGACCAGTACGTGCGGCCCCTCATCGAGGAGGCACGCAAGTTGGGCATCGGCACCGAGGAGCTGAAGAAGCTCATCGAGACAGGGGAGGAACAGCGATGAGCGTCGTGGCGGCAGCCGGCCTCACGAAGCGGTTCGGTGAGGTGACCGCTCTCGACGACGTCACCTTCACGTTGACGGGCAACAAGATCTACGGCCTCCTCGGACGCAACGGCGCCGGCAAGACGACGCTGATGCAGCTGATCACCGGCCAGGACAACGGCATCAGCGGGGACCTCACGCTATTCGGCGAGCGCCCGTACGAGAACGAGCGGGCACTGTCGCGGGTGGTCTTCATCAAGGAGAGCCAGACGTACCCCACGACCTACCAGGTCCGGCACGTCCTGAGCCTGGCCAGGCGGCTGTTCCCCAACTGGGACGAGGACTTCGCGCAGTCCCTCGTGGACGACTTCGACCTGCCGCGCAAGCGCAACGTGCGCAAGCTGTCCCGCGGCATGCTGTCCGCGCTGGGCGTGACGATCGGACTGGCCGCACGGGCGCCGCTGACCTTCTTCGACGAGCCGTACCTCGGTCTCGACGCGGTCGCCCGGCAGCTCTTCTACGACCGGCTCCTCGCCGACTACGCCGAGAATCCGCGCACTGTCGTGCTCTCCACACACCTCATCGACGAGGTGGCCGACCTGATCGAGCACGTGCTGCTGCTCGACCGCGGCAAGCTGCTGCTCGACGCGCCCAGCGACGAGTTGCGCGGCGAGGTGATGGAGGCGTCCGGCCCGGCCGGGGCGGTGGACGAGTTCGCCGCCGCACACCGGGTGCTGCACCGCGGGCAGCTCGGCGGCGCGGTCCGCGCGTCGCTGCGCGGGTCGTTCGACAACGCCGAACGGATGCGCGCCAGGAAGCTCGGCATCGACCTGGCACCGTTGTCGCTCCAGCAGGCCGTGGTGCGCCTGACGACGGAAAGGACGAACACCCGATGACCCGCATCCTCGACGTCGCCCGGATGCACACCATCGCCCGGGTCGGCCAGCTGGACTGGCCGTGGGGCATCATGGCCATCTCGCTCGGCGTCAACCTGCTGATCTTCGCCTCGGTCGACGAGGCGGCGCCGGGCAAGAACACCACAGGCGGTCTGCTCAGCCTCTACATCGTCTGCGCGATCATCGCCGCCGCCTCGATCAGCCAGGTGTTCCCGTTCGCGCTCGGCATGGGCGTCACCCGGCGCACCTTCTACCTCGCCACAGTGCTCGTCAACGTGGTGCAGGCGGTCGTCTACGGCGTCCTGCTCTACCTGCTCAACCTGATCGAGGGCGCCACCGGCGGCTTCGGGATCGAGCTCCGGTTCTTCCGGATCCCGTACATCGACGTCGACAACGGGCTGTTGCAGATCGCCGTCTACGCGGTGCCGTTCCTGTTCCTGAACTTCCTCTCCGTCTTCGTATCCGTCTGGTACGTCCGGTTCGGCATGAACGGCCTGCTCGGCGCCGGTGCGGCGCTGATCCTGGTGACCGGCCTGCTCGTCGCGTTGATCACCTGGCAGGGCTGGTTCGGCGCCATCTGGCAGTGGCTGAGCAGCCAGCACCAGATCAGCCTGCTGGTGGGATGGCCCGCCCTGGTGGCGGCGGCGGCCGCACTCGGGGGCATGGCGGCCATCCGCCGGGCCAACGCCTGACGGTTACGCACACGGCGACCGCCGGTCCGCAGGACGCGGGCCGGCGGTCGTTTGCGCATCGGTTGTCGACCTGCACTGATGGAGCGTCACCTCAGCGCCTGGTCTCGTACCTCGTCAGGAGCACACCGCCCGGGAACGTCCGGGTCTCCACCAGGGCCAGGTTCACCCAGTTGTCCAGGGCCGTGAAGAACGGCTTGCCGTCACCCACCAGAACCGGGTGGGTGACGAGCACGTACTCGTCGATCAGCCCGCCCCGCATGGCCGCAGCGGCGAGTGTGGCGCCGCCGATGTCCATCGGACCGCCGTCCTCGGCCTTGAGCCGGGTGATCTCGGTGACCGCGTCGCCGGTGACCAGGCGGGTGTTCCAGTCGACCGGTCTGGTCGTCGAGGAGAACACCACCTTCGGCATGTCCCGCCAGCGGCCGGCGAACTCGACCTGGGCCGGTGTGACGCCCGGCTGCTGGTCGGCGGTCGGCCAGTGGGAGCTCATCGCCTCCCACAGTCGCCGCCCGTAGAGCGCCGTGCCTGTCGCCCCCACCCGGTCGGACCACCACTGGAACAACTCGTCGCTCGGCGCACCCCAGCCGAGGTCGTCGCCGGGCGCGGCGACGTAGCCGTCCAGGCTCACGTTCATGCCGAAGGTCAGTTTGCGCATCGTGCCAGCCTCCCGTGGGTCGGTACTCGGCGTACAGACCAGCACGGCGCCGGCAAGACATCGGTCAGGCCACACCGAGGGCCGGCCCACGGGTGTTCCCGCGTCCGGGTGCGGGACCATGACCCCGTGGACGAGGAGACTGCGGGAGCGCCGTCGCGATGCATCGCAGGCACTGCTGTGGTGGCCGGGTAATTCCGATGACGGCCTTCGGGCGGGCAGCAAGGATGGTGCGTCGAGGGGGTGCGACCACGAATGTCTCTAACGGACGGCAGGGACCAACAGCATCGACCCGTCGCCCTGGTGACCGGTGCCGGCCGCAGCGCCGGCATCGCTGCATCGGTGGTGGTGACGCTGGCTCGGACCGGCTGGGATGTCGGCTTCACCTACTGGACCCCGTACGACGAGCGGATGCCCTGGGGAGCCGATCCCGAGGCCATGACGCAGCTCAGCGGCCAGGCCGCCGTGCATGGGGCAAGAACTGTCGCAGTCGAGGCGAACCTCGCTGATCCTCACACCACGGCTGGCATCTTCGAGGCCGTGGAGCGAGAGCTGGGCTCGGTCGGCGCGCTCGTCCTCGCCCACTGCGAGAGCGTGAAATCAGGCCTGCTCGACACCAGCATCGAGAGCTTCGACCGTCACTTCGCGGTCAACACCCGGGCGAGCTGGCTCTTGATTCGCGAGTACGCCCGACGGTTCCGAGGGGCACATGGCACGGGACGCATCGTCAGCCTCACCAGTGACGCTACCGTCGGCAACCTTCCCTACGGAGCCAGCAAAGGCGCTCTCGATCGGATCACCCTGGCCGCTGCTCAAGAACTGGCCCACCTCGGCGTGACCGCCAACGCCATCGACCCGGGTCCAACCGACACCGGCTGGATGACCGCAGAGATCAAGGATGCCGTCCTACGGGCCACGCCGCTCGGTCGCCTCGGACGCCCGCGGGATTGTGCGAACCTCGTCGCGTTCCTGTGCTCACCCGACGGGGGCTGGATCAACGGCCAACTGTTACGCAGCGACGGCGGCATCTCCTGACCTGTGAAAACAGACCGAACTCAGACGTTGAAGCGGAACATAGACGGGCGCTCGCATGACCGGCGGCGATCCAGTCGGCAGGCTTGTCACGCCACATCTTGGGCTTACGCTGTTAGTGGCTGGTTGCCGACGTTTCACGCTGTCTTGTGCCCCCTGTGTGCCCCCGAAGGCTCTTTGGCCGCCAAGCGGCCGAGCCATCGATGCGCATTCTCCAAGCCGACTTCGTTGTCGGCTGCGCTCGTGATTCCGGTCAGATCGTCGGCAACAAGGCGGCGGGCGAAGTAATCAGCTTGCACCGCCCAGCGAAACCGAAGCATGGCCAGCAAGCCGTGTTCCACCTCGGCGCGCGTCATCGTCTTGCTCTCTAGGTATGCCTCCACCACGTAGTCCGCGTTATCGATGCCTCCGACATACATCACTGCCGACGCGAGGTCGTACAACAGCGGACCGCTCATCGCGATACTCCAGTCGATCAGTCCGCACTCTCCCGTCTTGCGGTCGAGCCGGAATGCCTCTGGAGCCGGATCGGTGTGTAGCAGGCCCCACGACAAAGACCCGACATCAAGCGCCTCGTACCCCGCAAGGGCGGCCGCCACTGAGGGTCGAACCCAAGGGCGGACTGCCAGATGTGCTGCCCGCGCATCGACCCAGTGAAACCGGTCCGCATCCTTGATCGTCACGCTTCTCAGTGCTGCGTGCACTCGCGCCAGGGTTGCCCCGATCAGCCGTTGCTCGTCCGGGCTCCTGCCAAGCAGCCCGCTGCCTGCGACCCAGTTCAACAACCCGAGCGGCACTCCGTCGACATCGGCGACGAGGCTTCCGTGCCTCGTCACTACCGGGGTGCCCGCCGGAACGCCTGCCGCCTCGACGTGAGCCGCGACCTGAAGGCCGCCCATGAAGGAACGGCGCGATCCCGGCGCAACTGCCTTGGCTACCCACCGTTCACCGCCCTCGGAAACGAACCACGTCGCCGAGTTCATGCCGCCGTTGTGCACCTGAACCGCCGCGTCCGCCAGTCCCCAATGGGCCGCGAGACACGCACGCAGCTTCCCGTTATCGATCACCAGCAAGAGTCAAACACCATCCACCGCAACTGGCTACGAACTTCTGACCTCACCGCGTGCCCACCTCGCCATCCCGTCTGCCATCGACCCGCCCTCCTGGGGAGCGGGCCGCCGCCCGGCCCGCCACGTCAAGCGGACCTTGACGGCTCGTACGGACGCTGGCGGGCCGGGCGGCGGTCTGCTCGGCTCGCCCGGGTCGATGGCAGGCGGGATGGCTCCCACCGCAACCACCCACGGACCGTGACCCGCCGACGGAGCCCCGGCCATCCTGGAGCCGGAGCGCCCCCGCCGGAGGCGCACTAACCGCAACCCCGCGACCGCCCCCACTTCGCCGACGCGGCCGGCGTGCCCTCCCCTACGCCGCGCGGGCTCGTGGCCGCGCGGCCCGGCCGGCTGCCGGCCCACCACCACCCGGTCAACGCCCCTGTCGTGCTGCGGCGGCCCACCGGGCTTCCCGCTGTCCGCGCCAGCCGCCGGGCATCAGGCGTGACGGCCGCAGAGCGACAGCGGCAGTGGCCGGCGCGCGCCCAGGCGGCGGCGCGTGCGGCCCGTCAAGGGCCGCCTTGAAGACGTACAGAAACTTTGAACCACATTGCCGGCAGCCGGCTGTCGTACTCGGGTTGGTGCGTTACATCGTGGCTTCACTTGATGCATGGCGCTCCGTCGAGTCACTACCCTCGCTGGGATGAGCGATCAAGACTGGTTGGCTGACACCCGCATCTCCTATGACACGGTCGCCGTCGGCTACGCCGACCAGGTGCGCGACGCTCTCGCTGGCGAGCCCTACCTACGAGTGAGTCTGGCGTTGTTCGCCGACATGGTCCAGGCCGCCGTCGACGGGCCGGTGGCGGACGTGGGTTGCGGACCAGGACACGTCACCGCCCACCTAAGCAAGCTTGGCGTCGACGCCTTCGGCATCGACCTTTCACCCAAGATGATCGACGTTGCTCGGCGGGATAACCCTGGCCTGCGATTCGAGGTGGGCTCGATGACGGATCTGAGTCTCGGCGACGCCTCGGTTACCGGCCTGGTTGCCTTCTGGTCGCTGATCCACGTCCCCGACGACGCGGTGCCCACGGTCTTCGGCCACTTCCGGCGGGTGTTGCGTCCCGGCGGACCGCTGTTACTCGGCTTTCACGTGGGCGACGGATCGCGGCTGAAAACACAGGGCTACGGTGGCCACCCGATGAGGGTCTACGTTCACCGACGCCAACCTGACCAAGTAACGGCTTGGCTGCGCGATGCCGGATTCACGGTCGAGGCTCAGTTGATGCTCAATCTGGACCAGCCTTTCCCAGGGGCCGTCCTCTTCGCGCGCCGCCAGCCCTAGCAGCTTCTGGGCAGTGTTGGGTGAGTTCCCCCCGCTTTGATGGAGCGGTGGTTACCTGCTGCCGGCTGGCGCAGGGGTGGCGATTGGTGGCTCGGCTGGCTCGGTCTGGCGGCTGTGCCAGGCGGTCTCGTACTCGTTCGGGCTGAGG
>NZ_LEKG01000163.1:0-27407 GCF_001029515.1 Micromonospora sp. RV43
CCGACGCGCGATCTCCGGCACCGACACATCCTCGGCGAACCACCCGGCCGCCTGCCGCCGCACCGCCTCACGCTTCGCCCGCCCCCGCGCGGACAACCCACCTCCATCGGGATACCTCATCCCATCGAACTACCCCAACACGAGGCCAACACACCAACCACATCGGACGAACCTGGCCATTCAAGATCTGTAGCCACGACGGTCAGCGAGCCGCCCCGTCGCCGGACTCGGCGAGCTGCTTGAGGTTCAGCAACTGCCGGCGGGCCATCACCAGGTCGCCGAGGCAGCCGCCGAGGGCGATCACCGGGTTCGTCCGCATCACCACCTTGAGCAGCAGGCGGGTGGTGTTCCCGGCGTCCGGCACCAGGACGTACGACAGCACCGCGCCCATGATCTCGCCGGTGAGGTGGTGTCCCGGCTCGACCGCGAGGATCCGGCCCCGCCGCCGCCCGCCGGCAGTGGTGAACGCCTCGCCCGACACCGGCTCGGGAAGGCCCACCAGCCGTTGCGGTGAGCGGCGGCCGAGGTTGTCGATCCAGTCGTACGAGTACGGCGCGAGCCGGATCTGGGCGACCCACCGCCACACGGCGGAAGGTGGCGCGTCCACGCTCACCCCGCGCCACGCCCGCAGGTTGGGCGCGGGAACGAAGTCGTCGCACGGGTACCGGCGACGTGTCTCGTCGTCGGAGACACCCCACCGGTCACCGAGCATCGGCCCGGCCCAGCACCAGCGTGGTCCGCAGGTCGAGCACGACGGTGCCGCCGAAGTCGTCGACCAGCCGGTCCAGCGCGGCGATCCCGCGTCGCTGCTGCTCCGGGGTGCGGGAGAGGTACGGCCCGAACGTGCGCATCAGCGCCAGGTACCGCTCCTTGTCCAGCGGCAGCTCCCGCCGGAACACCTCGCGGCGTACGTCGTCGAACTGCCCGCTGTCGAGGATGTCCCGATGGAACCAGTCGACGGGCCGTTCCCGGACGGTCGGGTCGACGGATCGCAGTGCGGCCCGGACGGCGGCCTGCTGGTCGGCGTCGGCATAGTCGTAGCGGTGCCCGAAGACGGCGAGGGTGCCGCCGGGCGCCAGGGCGCGGCGGGCAAGGGCGTTGCGGGTGGCCGGGTCCAGCCAGTGCCAGACCATCGCGCAGGCGAGCACGTCCACCCCACCGGCGGGCGGCGACCACCGCTCGAACGTCGTTGCCTCGATGCGCGCTTCCGGGAACCGCTCGGCCAGCCGGGCCGCCATTCGCTCGTCGGGCTCCACGCAGGTCAGGGGCGCACCGAGGCGGGCCAACACCTCGGTGCCCTTCCCGGTGCCCGCGCCGACCTCGGCCACCGACGCCGGTGCGCCGCCGTGGTAGGCGAGTATGGACTCGGCGATCTCCGGCGGATATCCCGGCCGCGCGCGCTCGTACAGGTCGGCCACCGTGCCGAAGACATCCATCACCAGCACGATACGGCTCCGACCGGTCCCCGACAGACCGCGCGGAAACCGGCCCACCCGCTTCTACAGTCCGCACCATGAGGTGGACCCTGCGGCTGGCGGCGGCGCTCGGCGTACTCGCGACCGCTCTGGCGACCGGGTCGGCGAGCGGCGCCGCGGCGCCCGCCGACGGCGGCCTCGGCCTGACCCTGCGGCCCGGCCAGGCCGACTACCAGGCCGGGGACCAGGTCCGCCTCGACCTCACCGTCACGAACACCACCGGGTCGGCGTGCGCGCTCGCCACCGGGCCCGTCGGCACCGTGCAGGTCACGGGGGTACGCCGGGACGGGCGCGACGTCGAGCCGACGCTGGCCCGCAGTTTCTTCGAGGACGGGATCGGCGCCGCCGCCACCACCGGGCTCACCACAGTGGAGCCGGGAGCGACCGCCGTCGTGGTGTTGACCGGGGTACGGCTGCGCGACGGCGACGTCGTGCTCCGCTCGGTGGCCGCCACCCCGGACGGCGGTGGGCTGGACACGCTCTGGCCGGTCGGCGCACCCGGCCGGTACGAGGTGACCGCCGGCTACGTGACGCTGCCGGTCACAGGCGCGACGAACCCGTGCGCGGGCGCGACAGCGCTGCGGACCGCCACGTTCACCGTGTCCGACGACGGCGGGACCGGCCCGCGCTGGTTCTGGGTGGTGGCCGGGGGAGCACTCGCGCTGCTCGTCGTCGCGCTGGTCGTGCTGCTGCTGGTACGCCGACGACGCCGGCCGACAGCCGCCGCCGTGGCCCTGGTGCTGCTGGTGGCCGTCGGCGCGTACGTCGGCGGTGGTGCCCGGCCGGCGCGTGCCGACTACGGCGTCGACCCGACCGCCGGGGTGCCGGTCAGCGGCGTCGACTTCCAGGCGGCTGTCGACGGCTGCCTGGCCGGGTTCGCGCTACCCGGCGGCGACCCGTCCGGCCTGCTGCCCCGGCTGCGCGACAAGAAGAGTCCCCGCGTGCGGATCATCCCGACCACTGGTGGCTCCGGCGCGTTCGAGACGCCGGACAGCGCCGACGGCAAGGGTTCCTCGACCGTCACGTGGAATCCGACCTCCACCGACCCGTACGGCGACGGGGTGGCCCGCGACCCCTGCGCCGCGCTCTACCACGAGCTGAACCACGCCGACGACATCTCCCGCAACGCCGTGCCGCAGGGCGAGTGTGGCGGCACCGGCATCCGTACCGCCGAGGTGAAGGCGACGCTCGCGGAGAACCGCTACCGGGCGGCGAAAGGGCTGCCGCCGCGCACCGAGTACGACGGGAAGCCGCTGCCGAAGAACCTCGACGAGTGCAAGAAACCGGCCAAGAAGACGCCGCCGCCGAAGGGCCCGGTGAAGCTCTGCGAGGACGGCGCTGACTGCGGCGGCAGCAACGGCGACCCGCACCTGGTCACGTTCGACCGGGTCGCCTACGACTTCCAGGCCGTCGGCGAGTTCACGCTGGTCGCGTCCACCGGCGGCGACCCGCTGGAGGTGCAGGTCCGGCAGGCCCCGATGGCCGGCACGCGTACCGCCTCGGTCAACTCGGCTGTCGCGTTCCGGATCGGCGCGCACCGCATAGCGCTCACCCTCATCGACGGCGGCACCCGGGTGCACGTCGACGGCGCGTCACCGGCCGCGCTGCCGGACCGCACCGACCTGGTCGGCGGCGGCATCCTCACCCGCCGTCCGTCGGACACCGGCCCCACCGACGGGTACGACGTGACGTGGCCGGACGGGTCCGCGGCGGCGGTGGACCAGATCGGCCGGTACGGCTACCGCGTGCTTGTCCGGCTCGCCGAAACCAGGGCCGGGAAGGTACGCGGACTGCTCGGCGACTTCGACGGCGACCCGGCCGACGACATCGCGCCCGCCTCCGGGGCGGCGCTGGCCCAGCCGGTGCCGTTCGGGAAGCTCTATCCCGCGTACGCGGACAGCTGGCGGATCACCCCGGACCGCTCGCTGCTGCACTACGACGACGGGCAGGACACCGGCACCTTCACCGACCGCGCGTTCCCGGAACGGGAGGTCACCGTCGGCGACCTCGACCCGGCCCGGCGCGCGGCGGCCGAACAGGTCTGCCGCTGGGCCGGCGTGACCGCGCCCGCCCAGCTCGCCGAATGCGTCTTCGACGTCGCGGTCAGCGGCCGACCCGAGTTCGCCGTGGCCGGCGCGAGCACCGAACGGGTCGCCCCGCCTGCGGCCACCCCGATCACCGCCGTACCCGTCGCCACCGCCACGCTCGCCCCCGGCGGAGAGCCGCTGACGTTCGCCGCCCGCGCCGGGGACGCCGTCTTCGTCGACGCCACCGCGCCCGGCATCGGGGACCGCTGCTCGCCGTACGTGCTCACCGAGCCGGGCGGACGGGAGATCGCCAGCGGATGCAACATCAAGGGCGCCGGGTACGTCGACCGCGTCGACCTCACCGCCACCGGCACGTACGCGCTGCGGGTCACCGCCGCACCCGGCGACACCGGCCGCGCCGCCGTGCGGGTGTACTCGGCCCGGGACAGCGACGGCACGGTGCAGCCGAACGGCCCGGCGGTCACCGCCACCGTCGCGCAACCCGGCGCGCGGGCGCGTTACCGGTTCACCGGGCGCGCGGGGGAGCGCGTCTACGTGGAGGTGCCGACGAGCACGCTCACCGACCAGTGCTCGCCGTTGGAGCTGCGGGACGCCGAGGGACGGCTGCTGCGCAGCGGTTGCGTGATCAACGGCGCCGGCGAGATCGACGGCACGCTGCTGCCCGCCGACGGGACGTACACAGTGGTGGTCGACCCGACCGAACGCGGCACCGGCACGACCATGCTGCGGCTGGTCACCAGCCGGGACCGGGAGGCGACGATCTCGGTCGGCGGACCGCCTGTCGTCGCCGTCGTGGACCGGCCCGGCGCGATCACCGGCTACCGGTTCACCGTCACGGCCGGCGCGTCCGTGACGGTGAGCGCGACCGCCTCCGACCTGCCGGACCAGTGCGGCGTGCTGGCCCTGCACGCGCCCGACGGCAGCACCGTCGGCACGGGCTGCGTGATCAACGGGGCCGGCGAAATCGGGCCAACCGTGTTGCCGGCCTCCGGGGCGTACACCCTGGTGGTGGACCCGTCCGGAGCCGCGACAGGGCAGGTCACGCTGGCGCTGCGGTGAGGCCGACCCTGCGTTTCCGGGGTGGTGTGCGGGCGTGCTAACGTCTCGTCCCGTTGTCAGCGAGCGCCGCTAGCTCAACTGGCAGAGCAGCGGACTCTTAATCCGCGGGTTCGGGGTTCGAGTCCCTGGCGGCGCACCAACGATCAAGGCCCTGTCCTGGTGGGTCACACCGGGTCGGGCCTTTTTCGTGTGCGCCGGTGGTGGGTGGTCGCTCGGGAGCCGTTGGACTGAACCGGCGTTGCCGGGACTGGACGCACCGCAAGCCGGTGCGGAGGCGATGGACTGGACGTGTGTCCGTGCCGGGGGAGCGTCAGGCGAGAGCTTCCGGGGCGCGCCGCCGCCACCACGCGCCGAAGAGTGTCACTACCTGCGTCTTGATCTCGTCCGTGATGATCCCATGCGTGTCCCCCATCAGCGGCCTGACGGCGTGCTTGTAGACCTCTGGGTGGTGTTCGACCGAGGGACAGGTGAAGATGGCCAGCATCCGGAGGACGCGCAGGGTGTCTGTTCCCAGCAGGGGAAAGTGAGCTTCCAGCAGCCTCGCCAGAGCTGACCACACCTTGTCCACAACAAGGCGGATAACGGCGTCGGTCACCAGCCGGGGCAGCCCTGAATCGAACCTCCGAGACAACGCGTCGGTGATGAACTGCTTGGCGGTATCCGTGAGCAGGTCGACGGCCATGTTGATCCTCTCGATCAACTGGATCAGGGCCACCAGCAGACCGCACCACGTGTGCTCGGCCAGGCGCTTCTTGACCTCCCTGCCGTCAGCCTCGTTCCGGACCAGGCCGTCTATGCCGGCTGAGATCTCGTCCCACGGTTTCTCCATGACCTGGTGGGCAAGGGTCTCCATCCGGCTAAGGTCTGATGACATCGACGTTGGTTCAGCACCGCGTGGCAGTCGACCGTTGATCTTGGTTCGGCCGTCGGCGGCCCACAGGTGGTCGGCGATGTCCAGGCGTGCGAGGTCGAAGTAGATCTGGCGGTTGTGGGCGTTGAACTTCTGGCGTCCGGATCGTCTGTCTTCCTCCACCTTCTCCTTGAGTTCACGCCGCCGGTCGTCGCGCTTCTCTGGCCGGTCGGCGGCCAGACTTGTCCATCCTTGCCAGCCGTGTTGTGAGCCCCCACAGCCGGAGCATTTGCAGCCCGGCCGCTGGGCGTTTGCGCAGTTGGCTCTGTGTGTGTTGGTCATCATCCGCAAGCCACCGCCCGGTCTGTTGCGCTTAACGTAACTGAGTGGTGACTCTACGTTTGGTGGTGATGGGTGCCAATGGCTGCTCAGCGGGTCCGGGGTAGCTCGACTTCCGGTTTCCCGGGCTCCCGTGGGGGTTCTACCTGCTGAGCGCCAACAGGCCGCATTCTTGCTGGGCTATGACGGATGGTTGATAGACGCTTCTTCCCTCATCTGCAGTCACCTTCACCGCGGCCCTCAACGCTGCGCCGACCTGCGCCTTCTACTGCAGTGCCCAAGGCCGGCCACCCACTACTTCGAGCGCGACGTCTACCGCCCGAGAGACGACCTATTGCCGACGACCGGCAGGCCTTCATGCGCGCTGCCCCGGACCACCGCACCCTTCAAGGAGGAGCTCTCGCCCGTCGCCGCGTCGACCCGAGCGGTCGACAGCTTCGATCGACGCGGCGAAGTTCGACAACCGCCCCACCTGGGACAACAAGGGTAAGTTCGACAGCCGACCCGGCTGGGACAACTGGAACAAGAAGAAGTAGCCCTCCGCGACGGGACGCGCGGGGTGGCGTGCCCACCCCGCGCCCACACAGGTTGAGGACACATGCGCACCACCACGATCGGCGACCTGAAGATCCTGCTGCCGGACCTCGATCCGGACGACCTCGACACCACCACGGACCTCGCCGACGGCCTCACCGAGGCACTCGTCAACGGCGCGGCGTGGCGCGGCTCGCACCTCGAGGACGCCAGTATCCGCAGCAGCCTGATCGCCGGCGCGGACCTGAGCGAGAGCACCTGGGAAGCCGGCAGCCTCTACGGCTGCGAGATCACCCGCACCGACTTCTCCGGAGCGACCCTGACCGGCATCACCGTCGAACGCTGCGCGATCACCGGCTCCCGGTTCACCGGCGCGAGACTCACCGACGTACGCCTCAAGGACGTCCTGTTCGACGGCTGCCGCTTCGACTACGCCACCCTCCAGCGCGTCGCCGCCGCCGGCTCGGTCGCGTTCACCGACTGCACTCTCACGAACGGCGCGTGGTCTTCCTGCCGACTACCTCGCCTGGTGTTGCGGTCGTGTGACCTCGCCGGTCTGGAACTGGACTCCTGTCACCTCGACGGGACCGATCTGCGGGGCAGCCGCCTCCACGGTCTCAAGACGTCGCTGGACAACCTGCGCGGTGTCACGCTCGGCGAGGACCAACTTCCTGACCTCACCCAGCTGACCGTCGCCGCCCTCAACCTCGCCGTCCGCAAAGACTGATGACGAAGGCCATGGTCCGGCTACTCCGTACCAGGGCCTTTTCGTCGTGCCCGCACTCCAGCGGCGGCGTCGCCGACCCCGGACCCATCGACGGCCGGACGGGACGGATCATATTCTGATCCGTCGAAGGAGGCCGTCGTGTCCGCCACCCGGAGCGTGCTCACCCCGGCCACGTCGGCCGGTCCAGCCGGCCTGCGGCCCCGCACCTGGACCGCGCTGATCGTCCTCGGACTCGTCGGGCAGATGGCCTGGACCATCGAGAACATCTACCTGAATCTGTTCGTGTACGACACGATCACCGACGATCCGAACGCGATCGCCACGATGGTCGCCGCCAGCGCCGTGACCGCCACCGTCGCCACCCTGCTGCTCGGCGCCCTCTCCGACCGGACCGGCCGGCGCAAGTCGTTCATCGCCGGCGGCTACCTGCTGTGGGGCGTCTCCACCGCCGCCTTCGGCTTCCTGACAGTGGGTTTCGTGGAGGACATCGCGCCCGTGGCGAACGTCGTGCTCGTCACGGCGATCGCGGTCATCACGCTGGACTGCCTGATGTCCTTCCTCGGCTCCGGGGCCAACGACGCGGCGTTCCAGGCGTGGGTCACCGACGTGACGGTGCCGGCGAACCGCGGCCGGGTCGAGTCGGTGCTCGCCATCATGCCGCTGGTCTCGATGCTGGTGATCTTCGGCGGGTTCGACGGGCTGGCCCGCGCCGGGAACTGGCAGCTGTTCTTCGTGATCATCGGCGCGATCATGGCCGTGGCCGGGGTGCTGGCCTGGTTCCTGGTCGAGGACAGCCCGTCAGTCGTCCGGCACGAGAGCGGCTACCTGCGTGCCGTCGTCCACGGTCTGCGCCCGGCCGCCATGCGGGCCAACCCGGGGCTCTACCTCGCCCTGGCGGCCTGGTCCATCTGGGGGATCTCCACGCAGGTGTTCCTGCCGTATCTGATCATCTACCTGCAGCGGTACCTGAGGATCGAGGGGTACGCCGTCGTCCTGGCCGTCGTCCTCGTCACGGCGTCGGCGGTCAGCGTGGTCGGCGGGCGGCTCATCGACCGCGTCGGCAAGGTGCGCTTCCTGCTGCCGGCGGTAGTGGTCTACGGCGCCGGCCTGGCGCTGATGTTCCTCGCCCGCGGCATGGTTCCCGTGATCGCCGCCGGGATCGTGATGATGTCGGGCTTCATGCTCGTCCTCGCCCCGATCGGCGCCCTCGTCCGCGACTACTCACCACCGGGCCGGGCCGGCCATGTCCAGGGGCTGCGGATGGTCTTCGCCATCCTCATTCCGATGCTCGTCGGCCCGTACCTCGGCGCCGCCGTGATCACCGGCGCCGGCGAGGTCTACGAGGATCTCGGCGTGGTGAAGCAGGTCCCGACGCCGGGCATCTTCCTCATGGCACTGGCCGTGCTGGTCCTCATCGCGGTGCCGGCCGTGGCCCTGCGGCGGCGGGAGCAGGGGGCCCCGGCATGACGCTGCTGACCCCGTGGGGTGCCACGCTCGACGCGGAGCGTGTCCTGCCCGAGTATCCCCGTCCCCAGTTCGCCCGGGACAGCTATCTCAACCTCAACGGCCGGTGGGAGTACGCGATCACCGGTTCCCCCGCCGAGCCCGAACGCTACGACGGCCATATCCTCGTGCCGTTCTCGCCGGAGTCCGCGCTCTCCGGCGTCGGGCGGCAGCTCCAGCCGGGCGAGACGCTCTGGTACCGCCGTCCGCTGACCCTCCCGGCGGGCTTCCACGCCGCCGGCTCGCGCCTGTTGCTGCACTTCGGCGCGGTCGACCAGACCTGCCGGGTCTACCTGAACGACGTCCCGGTCGGCGGCCACACCGGTGGGTATCTGCCGTTCACCTGCGACATCACCGACGCGCTCCGCGAGGACGCCAACGTCCTGGTCGTGGCGGTCCAGGACGACAGCGACACCGGCCACCACTCCCGGGGCAAGCAGCGGCTGCGCCGTGGCGGCATCTGGTACACCGCCCAGTCCGGGATCTGGCAGACGGTGTGGGCCGAGAGCGTGCCCGCCGTACACCTGCGGCACCTCACCCTGACGCCGCTCCTCGACGAGCGGTGCGTCGAGGTGACGGCGCACGCGACGGCGGATGCCGGCGACGCCGGCATCCGGATCCTGGCCGACGGGATCGCGGTGGCCGAGGCCACCGCGCCCGTCGGCGTGGCAGTGCGCATCCCGATCCCCGAGGTACGGCAGTGGAGCCCGGAGGATCCGTTCCTCTACGACGTGACCGTCGAGCTGGGCGCGGATCGGGTCCGCAGCTATTTCGGCATGCGCTCGTTCGGTGTCGGACCGGACGGGGACGGCGTGCCCCGCCTGCTGCTCAACGGCCGGCCGTACTTCCACGCCGGGATCCTCGACCAGGGCTACTGGTCGGACGGCATGTACACGGCGCCCTCCGACGAGGCGATGATCGCCGACATCGCCACGATGAAGCGGCTCGGGTTCACCATGCTGCGCAAGCACATCAAGATCGAGCCACTGCGCTGGTATTACCACTGCGACCGGCTGGGGATGCTGGTCTGGCAGGACATGGTCAACGGCGGCAGCGGTTACCACCCGCTGGTCGTCACCGCGCCTGCGGTGACGCCGTTGCGGCTGCCCGACCGGGGCCCGTGGCGGCGCTGGTTCGGCCGCGCCGACGCAGGCGGGCGGGACCGGTTCCGGGCCGAGCTGCGCGACACCGTCGAGCACCTGCGCAACGTGGTGAGCCTCGCCGTGTGGGTGCCCTTCAACGAGGGCTGGGGGCAGTTCGACGCGGCCCGGGTCGCCCGCGACGTCGCCGAACTCGACCCCACCCGTACTGTCGACCACGCCAGCGGATGGCACGACCAGGGCGGGGGCGACCTGCGCAGCCTGCACGTGTACTTCCGCCGCTTCCGGGTGCCGCGGCGACGCGGTGACCGCCGGGTGCTGGTGCTGTCCGAGTACGGCGGCTACAACCTGCGCGTCGACGGGCACGCGTTCAGCCGCAAGGATTTCGGCTACCGGCGGTGCCGGAGCGCCGAGGAACTGGCGGAGGCGTTCACGCGACTGCACACCGAGCAGATCGTGCCCGCGATCCGGGCCGGTCTGAGCGCGACCGTCTACACCCAGCTGTCCGACGTGGAAGACGAGCTCAACGGTCTGCTCACGTACGACCGCCGCGTGGTCAAGCTTCCCGAGGAGGTGGTCCGGCAGGTCAACGCCCGGCTGTGTCACCAGCGGTTCTGAGCCTCCTCCGCCCAGCCGACGAGGCCGTCCAGAGCCACCCGTTCGCCGTCGTCCGCCTGGGCCCAGCCGGAGAAGTGCCCGAAGCACTGGTGGGTCTCACTGGCCACGACGCCGAGGTTGGTGCGCGAGATCTTCTCGTGGAACGGGTGGAACTCCACCTCGACCCGGTCACCGCTGATCCGCCACGGCCGCAGCCAGTCGTGGCGGTCGTAGCTCCAGTGCAGTTCGGCGCCGAGCTTGTGCAGCCGGCCGCCGACGAACAACGCGTTCTCGGTCGAGCCGGTGCCGTCGGTCCACTTGCCGCCCAGCTGAATCGACACGTCCGGTCCGCTGCCCGCCGCCCAGTTCCACGTGATCGCGTACGGCCATTTGCCCCGGCCGTGGTCGAGCACGGCGAACGAGTCCCGTTCGGGCACGACGTGCGTCGTGCCGTTCACCCGCAGCGAGCCCCGCACCGGGCGGCCGACGTCCTTGACCGTGTACTGGAACCGGCGGGTGCTCCACGGCACCACGACGCCGAGCGACTCGTGGCCGGGCGGGAGCGGCACCACGAGGTCGATCTCGATGCCCGGTGCGGTGGCACGGATCGTGCTGCCCTCGGTGGTCTGGTCGATGTCGATCGACAGGCCGCCGCCGCGCGCGTACACGGTGCCCACGCCGCTGACCGGCGGCAGCACGGCGCCACGGGCGAAGGGGACCACGACGTCCTTGCCGGTCTCGACCTTCGTGGCGCGGTCGAGCACGTAGACGCCGTGCACCCCGGCGTAGTCCAGCGACGACGCGACGAGGCCGACGATGTGGGTGGGCGTCACGATCCCCCAGTACTCCCACCGCTTGGCCCTTCCCCAGCCGCGCAGGTTCGTCCGGTGCAGCGGCCGGCGGGTCCAGCCGACCGCGGCGGGGTTGAGCCGCCCGTCCGGCATGCACAGGTCGACCGGCTCGACGATCTCCTTCTCGTGCGTCATCAGGGGAGCGTAGCGACACTCGCCGGCGGTGATCCGGGTCCGCTCTCAGTAGTCGATGTTGATGGCGGCGACCTGGCGGCTGCCGTTGGAGACGATGGCCGGGCCGGCGAAACGGGAACCGGTGTACGTCAGCGCCGTCTTGTGGCCGGGACTGTTGAACCACGCCTCGATCATCTGCTCCGGCGTGGCGGTGCCGGACGACGCGAACAGCACCTCGTGCCCGCAGTGCTTCAGCCCGCTGCCGGCGTTCAGGTTCTGCCGTACGCAGGCCTCCGCGTCGCGGTGCTGCGCCGCGCCGAGCTTGACCTCGGTCAGCCCGAGCGCGCGACGCCGCTCGTTGAGCAGCACCAGCAGCCGCCGTTCCGCGGCGGAGACACCCGTCGACGTGCCGGCCGACCGGGACGGCGACGGAGTCGGCTTCGGTGACGGCTTCACCGACCTGGCGGGACTCGGGCGCGCGGTGGTGGGGGACGGTTCCACCGTGGTCGCTGAAGGCTCCACCGCGGTCGGGGAGGGCGTGAGCGCCGGTGCGGCGGTCGCGGCCGAGGGCTGCGCGGCTGCCGCGCTCGCCGGCTGCCGGCCCGGCTCCTCCGGGTAGTTGGCGAGGACGAGCCCGCCCCCGCCGAGCACGGCGACGGCGGCGACGACGCCGATCAGGGTCTTGGACAGGGAGAGCGTCGACCGCGCCCCGGCGGTCACGATCTGCGTGCCGGGCGGTACGACGTGCGACGGCGAGGCGACGGTGCGCAGGTGGTGCGTGACGTCCGAGGCGAGCCCGGCCGGCGGCGGGGTGAGCGCCAGGCCGGCCAGCAGCCGCTCGGCGGGGACCAGGTCGTTCGTCGCGTCCGGGCAGTGCGGGCAGTCCCGGATGTGGCGGGCGAACCGCTTGCGCCACACCGGCGCGGGCCGGCGGTCCCAGCCGCCGGCCGTGTCGGCCAGGCCGGCGCAACCGGGCCGGGCGGTGAGGGCCCGTACGACCAGCCGGGCGGTGTCCAGCTGCGCCTTCATCCGGGAGACGCGCACTGTCACGTGGTGCGGGGCCAGCTTCAGGGCGTCGACCAGGTCGGCGCGGCTGAGGTGACCGGCCTCGACCAGCCACCACAGCGACAGCAGGTGGCGGTGGTCGTCGTCCAGCCAGCGCGTGGCCAGGACGACCTCCCGGCGCTGGTCGGCGAGGCGGAGCTGGGTCAGGGTCAGGTCCTCGAAGTCCGCGCTCCGGGAACATCCTGATCGCACCGGACGAGCGGTACCTGTGCATCATCCCGGACTCGGCGAAGGCGAAGGAGCCGGAGATGTACCTGCCCTTCGAGGGTGACAGCCGGCTCGCCGAGATCATCAGCAAGGCGTTGCTGCTGGCCGCCGACAAGAAGATCAAGGATCCGGTGATCCTGCGCCAACTGTGAGGCGGTCGGCGGGCGCCGGGCCCGACGTCAGCCCGGCGCCCGCTTCGGCAGCAGCAGCTCCTCGTGGTCGAGTTCGCGTTCCAGCACGCGTAGTTCCTCGTCCGGCAGCCGCCCGGAGTCGCGCCACCGCAGCAACTCCTCGCGCTGCGCTTCGAGGACGGTCCTGCGGACCCGCAGCGCCGTCTCGTACTCCGGTGAGGTGGGCAGCTCCGACGATCCGCTCTGCTGGAGCAGGTCGAGCCGCCCTCGGTAGCGGGCCAGCCGGGTCTGCAACTGTGCCCGCGTGGTGTCGACGGCGACCCTGCTGTCCGGCTCCTCGGCGGCGACGAGGTCGAGGCGGGCCAGCGCGGCCTCCACCGCGGCCGAGCGGGCCTCGTTGCGTACCCGGGCCTGGTCGGCCTCGTTGGCGCGCAGGCCGAGCATGCGCACGAGCGGCGCGAACGTCAGGCCCTGCCCGACCAGCGTCACCAGGACGACCACGAAGGTGCAGAACAGCAGCAGGTCACGATCGGGGAAGGGATCTCCGCTACGAGTGGTCAGCGGCAGCGTGAAGATCGCGGCCAGGCTGATCACGCCACGCGTACCGGACCAGCTCAGGGCCACCACCTCGCGGGAGGTCAGCCCGCGGGCGTTGCGGTCGACGCCGCCGAGCCGGCGTGCGGCATCAGGATCGTCGGTGTCGTCCTGTTCGGCGACGCCACCGAGCCGGGTGTGCAGCGACCGGGGGAGCCACTGGGTCAGGATCAGCCAGGCCGGGCGCAGAAGCAGCACCACGCCGACCGACACGGCGACGGCGATGACGATTGTCGACGTCTCGTACTGGCGCAGGCCCCGCATGACGGCGGGGAGCTGCTGGCCGATCAGCAGGAAGACGAAGCCTTCGAGGAGGAAGTCGACGAGCCGCCACACGGCGTTGGTCTGGAGGCGGGCGGCCCCGGAGCCGAACTGTGGCGTCTGGTGGCCGACGATCAGGCCGGCGACCACCACTGCCAGCACGCCGGAGACGTGCAGCGCCTCGCCGAGCAGGTACGCCACGAACGGCGTCGCGAGCGAGATCGCGTTCGACAGCAACGGGTCCGCGGTGAGCGGCCGGACCAGCCGTTTCGCCCGTGCGACGACCACGCCCACCGCGATGCCGCCGGCCGCCGCCAGCACGAACTGCCCGATCGCGGCGGGGAACGAGAACGTGCCGCCCACGGCGGCGGCCACAGCGACGCTGAGCATGGTCAGCGCGGTGGCGTCGTTCAGCAGCCCTTCGCCCTGGATGATCGTGACCATCTTCGGCGGCAGGTTGACCCGGCGGCCCACGGCCAGGGCGGCGACCGGGTCGGGCGGCGCGATCGCGGCACCGACAGCGATGCCTGCCGCCAGCGTCGCGCCGGCCACGAACAGGTGGAACCCGATGCCCACGAGCAGTCCGGTGAGGAGCACCAGCACCACGGAGAGGCTGACCACGATCCGCAGGTTGCGGCGGATGTCCAGCAGGGAGGAGTCCAGCGCGGCGCTGTAGAGCAGCGGCGGCAGCACGACCATGAGCACGAGGTCGGGGTCGAGGCTGACGTTGGGGCCGGGGAGCAGCGCGTACGCGATGCCGATGAGTGGCAGCAGCGCGGCTGCCGGCAGGCCGGTCCGGGAGGCCACCCACCGCACGGCGATGACGACCGCGACGGCGGCGAGCACGAACAGCAGTGTCGAATGGGTGCTCACCTCGACCGACAGTACCCGCGTCGAGATCATCATGCGATGCGGACGGTGTCGTCAACCGAGGGTTGACGCATGGAGGAGACCGAACCGCTCAAGATGACCCAGCCGGTACGACTCGACGACCTCATCGACGGCATCAAGAAGGCGCACACCGACGCGCTCGATCAGCTGGCCGGCGCCGTTCTCGTCGCCGACCACCTGGGTGACGTGGCCGACCACCTGATCGGGCACTTCGTCGACCAGGCGCGCCGCTCCGGCGCCTCGTGGACGGAGATCGGCCGCAGCATGGGCGTGACGAAGCAGGCCGCCCAGAAGCGTTCCGCCGCCAAGGCGGAGACCGCCGCCGCGCTCGACCCGAACTCCGGGTTCGGCCGGTTCACCCCACGCGCCCGCAACGTGGTGCTGGCCTCGCAGGAGGAGGCGCGGGCCGCGGGCAACGCCGAGATCACCCCGGGGCACGTCGCGCTCGGACTGCTCGCCGAGCCGGAAGGGCTGGCCGCCGCGGCGATCGTGGCTCGGGGCGTACCCCTGGAGCGGCTGCGGGAGGTCGTCACCGCGACGCTGCCGGCGAAGGCCGACCCGGTCCCGGACCTGATCCCCTACGACGCACGGGCCAAGAAGGTCCTGGAGCTGACCTTCCGGGAGGCGCTGCGGATGGGGCACAACTACATCGGTACGGAGCACATCCTGCTCGCCCTGCTGGAGGAGGAGGGCGACGACGGCGTGCTGCGCGGCCTCGGCCTGGAGAAGTCCGCGCTGGAGTCGGCGTTCGAGGCGGCGCTCGCCGAGATCACCCGGAAAGGGGCCTGACACCGCGCCGGGCACGCGTCACGGGGGCGCGTGCCCGGCGTCCGGGTGTCAGTCTGCGGTGGGGAAGCCGTACCGGGCGGCGTGCTCCGGGTCGGCGGGGTCGACCTGGCGGATGCCGGCGTCGGCCAGCCGCTTGTTCACCTCGTCGAGGTGCTCCCGGACCAGCCGGGCCTCCTCCTCGGTGACCCGGCCGCGGTGCGGGCGCCCGGCGTGCTCGATGGTGCCGTAGTCGATCTTCTCGGTGGCGCGGCGGGCCTTCGGCGGCTTGACCCGCTCGGCGGTCCGCAGCAGCTGCGCCATCGGCACGTCGGTCGCCATCGCGTCGAACTCGCTGGCGGTCAGCACCACCCGGCGCGGCTCACCGTGGCCGTGCCGGTCGTGGATCTCCACCACCGCGACGTCGAGCGCCGCGTCGTCGATGCTCTCCACCTCGACCGCGGTGGCGTCCAGCTGCACGGGGCCGGCGACCAGGTCCGGGTGCTCCAGGACGACGACCTTGACCACCTCGTCGTCGGGGCTGAGCACCTGACCGGTGAAGTCGGAGACGTGGATCGTCTTCTTGCCCATGCGCGGAGCTTCTCCTGTCGTAGGCCGGAAATCGGACCACAAGACGCTACCGCACAGGTGTGCGAAGGCCGGTACGCCCGCCCGGCCGGTGTGTCGCCGCCCGCCCTCTCAGAGGGGCGTGAGGCCACGCCAGGCGGCGGTGCCGGCCGGCTGCGCGTTCAGCTCGGCCCAGGAGAGCGCTCGGTCGCGGGCCTCGCGGTACGCCGGCTGCGCCGGGAACCGTCCGGCGTCTGCGGCGGCCCGCCAGCCGCGCTCCGCGTCCTGCTGGAATCGGTCATTCGGTTCGTGAGGCATGACCACTACCGTCCCAGAGAAACTTGTCCATGTATGGAAATGAATATGACGCAGGGGCGATGCCTTCGGTTCCGCGAAGCGCCCGGGGTTCCTGCGGCCGGTGGCGGAACCAGGAATCGGCGTCCGTCGCTGGCGTGCCGACCCTCTACCCGCGTGCCGCGCGTCTCAACCGCGCCGCGATCGGCGAATTCCGCAGGCACGGGCGCGGCGTCCCGGCGTACCATGATCACGTGCTCGACCGGCGGGTCTTCCTTCATCTGGCGACCTGGTTGGGGCAGTGGCCGGCGGGCCCCGGGCTGCACGTGGTCCGGTCCTACCGCCGCGCCCGCCCGGCCTGGGACGGGCGGCTGCGCCCGGCCGTCGCGGTGACAGCGGGCGGCAGCACCGTCCTCTCGGTGGCCGCCGACCGGGTCGAGGCGGTACGGACGCTGGTGCGGGACCGGCCGCTCGGCGAGTGGCTGCCCGCCCTGCCGGGCGCGGTCGGCGCGCCGGAGTTCATCGCGCACACCTCGGTCTTCCGGTGGTGCACCGACCCGGCGCCGCTGCCCGAGGTGGGGGAGTGGGTGCCGCCCACGCTGGCCGGGCTGCCGCCGTGGCTGCGGCTGTTCGACCGGGAGGTGCTCGTGGTCCGGGGCGCCGACGGAGCGTACCGGGCCGGCGTGGGGATCAAGCGGCACGACGCGTACGGCCACGAGCTGGCGGTGGGCACGGTGCCGACGGCGCGCGGGCGCGGCCTGGCCCGGCGGCTGGTCGCGCAGGCGGCCCGCCGGGTGCTCGACGAGGGGGCGATCCCCACCTACCTGCACGACCCGGGCAACGCGGCGTCCGGCCGGGTGGCCGAGGCGGCCGGGTTCCCGGATCGCGGCCTCACCGCGTTCGGCGTCTTCCCCCGCTGAGCCGGCCCGGATCCCCGGCCTGGCGCGGACCGTGGATCCCGGGCCGGATCCACGGTCCGCTGCTCTCCCCCAGGCCCCGACATCGGTAACGCTATGTGTTAGTGCCGGTGGTCAACAAGGGGTGTGCCACTGTCCGGTTACGGACTCTCACCTGCGCAATCGCTGGCAGGCGCGGCGGCGAAGTCAGTGACGCAGCGTGTGGATCAGTGCGAGCGCCTGACGGGTGACCGGCCGCAGCACGCGCAGCCGGGACAGCCCCACCAGCCGGTCCACGAGCGGCACCACGCCGTCGATGAGCTGCCGGGTCTTGACCTGCCCCTCCGAGCGGTCGTGCACCCAGTAGAGCACCACCCCCATGTAGCCGAGCCAGAGCAGCTCGGGCAGCGCCTCGCGCAGCTCGTCGTCGAGCTTGACGGTGGACCCGGTGAGTGCCTCGCGGAACAGCGCGATCGACATGTCCCGGGGTGCCGACGACTCGGCGGAGAACGGGCTGAGCGGCGAGGTCGGCTCGGCCGCCGTCTTGAAGAAGGCGCCCGCGAACGCGTGGTACGGGCTCAGCACGTCGACGCCCGCGTGCAGCACCCCGGCCAGTCGCGGGCCGAAGTCCCGCTCCCGGGCGAGCACCGGCGCGGCCGCCTCCCGGTGCTCGCGCTGGGTGCCCGCGTAGAACTCCTGGACCAGGTGCTCCTTGGAGTCGAAGTAGTAGTAGGCGTTGCCCACCGCCACGCCTGCCTCCTGGGCGACCGCGCGCATCGTCGTCCGCGCGTATCCGCGCTCGCGGAACAGCCGCATCGCCGTGTCCAGGATCAGCTGACGGGTCTGCTCACCCCGGGCCGTCGACCCCTGTCCACCCGCAGCGGTCGTCGGCGCACTCTGCTCGGTCATCGTCGTCACCGTATCCCGGTTCCCGGATCCGTTCGCGGACCGCTGAGGCCGCCGCCACCACCCGCCGGGTCAGCGGCAGCAGGTGCGGCCGGGCCAGCCGCTCGGCCGTACCGCGATGCTCGGCGAGCGCCCAGAGACAGGCGAACCAGGCGCCGTCGCCGCGGTAGACGGCGCCGGTGTCGGCCACCACCGTCAGGTCGCGCAGCGTGGCGTCGTGGTCCAGGCCGGGGAAGCGCCGCCGGGCCTCGGCGGACCCGGCCGGCACGAACTCCAGCGGTACGAGCTGGGCGCGCGAGGCGAGCCACCGCCGGGCGGCCCGGCACATCGGGCAGTCCGCGTCGAACAGGACGGTGAACCCGCGGATCCCACCGGCCCCGTGCCCGGTGGGATCCTGCCGGCGCCCGCCCGGGGCGGACGTCACCGGGCCGGCGGGTTCGGACCCGCCGGNGTCGAGGGCGTCCAGGTCGAGCGGCGGCAGCTCGACGTCCAGGTAGACGGTGACGCCGTGACCGGAGCGGCGCGGCCGGGGCGGGCTCTCCCGGGTGACGGTGAGGACCTGGCCGATCGCGAGGGCGGCAGCGGCGGGTGGGTGGCCTGCTGCCGCAGGCGGCCGCGGCGGTAGCGGCCGAGCGCGAAGACGTTGAAGAAGTGCAGCGCGCCGAGCACCAGCAGGACCAGCCCCACCTTCAGCGAGAGCTGCTCCAGCGCCTGGCTGGCGTCGCCGACCGGACCGGACTCCTTCATCGCCACCGTGACGTAGCCGAGGTTGAGCAGGTAGAAGCCGACCACCAGCAGGCTGTTGACCGCCTCGGCCAGCCGGCTGTCGGCGAACACGTCCTGCAGGAACACCAGCCCGTTGCGGGACAGCGCCCGCGCCACCCAGATGGTGAGGCCGATGCTCACCGTCAGGTAGGCCAGGTACATCCAGACCTTCACGTCCATCCCCGTCGCCTCTCTTGAACGTGTTCAAATCTCGGACACCGTGAGCGTACGACAGAATTTGAACGCGTTCAAGAGAGCGGCCCGCCGCCCTTCAGGGCAGCGGGCCGGGTGGGGCGCGTGGGTCAGGCGGTCAGGCCGAGCGCGTCGGCGGCGGCACGGCCGTTGGCGTGACTGGCGCCGTGGGTGGCGACGAACGCGCGCGCGCCCGCCGGCCGCCACGCGCCCGGCCAGCCCATCTCGACCACAGTCACCTGATGCGTGGCGGCCAGCGCCTCGACCAGCTCGCGCGCGCCGGGCAGCCGGTGCAGGTGCCGGCCGACCAGCACGACCGGCCGGTCCCCGGCGAGCCGCCGCAACTGGTCCGGGTCGGTCTCGCCCGCCACCGCGCGGGCCTGCTCGACCCCGGCGGCCAGGTGCGGGCCGAGCCCCCAGGGCACCCGCCCCTCGGCGATGGTGGAGGTGGCGTGCACCTGCACCACGAGCGGCGCGGTGTCGCGGACGAGGTCGCCCTCGACGCGTACCGCCCGCAGCGCGGCGGCGTAGCCGAGGCCGTCGGCGGCCGGCGGCGGGGCATCGGCGGGGCCGGCGGCGGCGAGCGCGGCGGTCCGGCCGGCGGCCTCCTCGACCCGCTCCCGAGTCAGCCGGCCGTCGGTGATCGCCGCGACGATCTCGGCGGCGACCGACTCGACCAGCTCGGCGTCCACCCGGGCGCCGATGCACAGCAGGTCCGCGCCGGCGGCCAGGGCCCGCACCGCGCCCGCACCGACCCCGCCGGCGGCGAGCACGGCGCCCTTCATCTCCAGTGCGTCGGTGATGATCGCGCCGGTGAAGCCGTACTCGACGCGCAGCAGGTCGTGCAGGACCGCGCGGCTGAACGTGGCCGGGCCGTCGCCGGTCAGCGCCGGCACCCGGATGTGCGCGGTCATCACCGCGCGGACGCCCGCGTCGACGACGGCGGCGAACGGCGGCAGGTCGCGTTCCCGCAGGACCGCCGGGGGCACGTCGACTGTGGGCAGCTCGTGGTGGGAGTCGGCGACGGTGGCGCCGTGCCCGGGGAAGTGCTTGGCGCAGGCGGCCACGCCGGTCGACTGGAGACCGGCGACGGCGGCGGCCGAGTGGACAGCGACCCGCTTCGGGTCCGCCCCGAACGAGCGGGTGCCGATCACCGGGTTCTCGTCGGCGGTGTTCACGTCGACGGTGGGGGCGAGGTCGACTGTGATACCGAGCGCTGCCAGCTCCGCGCCGATCGCCGCGTACACCTGGCGGGTGAGGTCGGGGTCGTCCACCGCGCCGAGCGCGGCGTTGCCCGGGTACGGGCTGCCGGTGGCGTGCGCCAGCCGGGTGACGTCGCCGCCCTCCTCGTCGATCGCCACGATCACGTCGGGGCGGCCGGCGCGCAGCGCTGCCGTGGACGCCGCCACCTGGGCCGGATCGTGGATGTTGGTGCCGAACAGGGTGTGCCCGGCGAGCCCGTCGGCGAGCAGGTCGACCGCCCAGTCCGGCGGGACCGGTCCCGGGTACGCGGCGAGCAGCGTGCCCAGCGCGAGCCGGCGCAGTCCTGGATCCAGACCCACGAGTATCCCCTTTCCCTGCCGGGTCGTCCGACCTCTGCGGATGAGGGTGGCCGATACGCTAACGGGCACCCCTCGGCAGGCGTTTTGTGGTTAGAAAACTTTACTGAAAATTGAGGACCTTGGCATGAGTGCGACCCGGCTGCCCGGCACCCCCCGACTCCTGCGGGCGCTCAACGATCGTGCGGCCCTGGAGCTGCTGCTCGAACGCGGCCCGCTGACCCGGGCCCGGATCGGTGAGCTGACCGGGCTGTCCAAGGTCACCGCGTCCCAGCTCGTCGAGCGGCTGGAGGAGCGCGGCCTGGTCGCCCGGGTCGGCGAGCAGGCCGGCGGGCGGGGCCCGAACGCGCAGCTCTACGCCGTCCGGCCGAGCAGCGCGTACGTGGTGGGCGTGGAGGTGGGCGCGGAGCGGGTGGTGGCGGCCTGCGCCGACATCACCGGTACGGTGGCCGGCCGGGTCGAGCAGTCCACGAAGGACACCGACGACCCGGTCGGCGTGGTGCACAACGCCGTGGTCCAGGCGGCGAGCAGCGCCGGGGCGGAGCTGTCCGCCGTCCGGCGCGTCGTGCTCGGCACCCCCGGCCTGGTCGACCCGCAGACCGGCGACATCACGTTCGCGTTCAACCTGCCGCGCTGGCACAGCGGCCTGCTCGCCGCGCTGCGCGAGGACCTGGACACCCCGGTCGTGTTCGAGAACGACGTGAACCTCGCGGCGGTGGCCGAGGCGCAGTCCGGCGCGGCCCGTGGCACCGCCGACTTCGTGCTGGTCTGGGTGGACGCGGGCGTCGGCCTGGCCATCATGCTGGGCGGCCGGCTGCACCACGGCAGCAGCGGCGCGGCCGGCGAGATCGGCTACCTGCCGGTGCCCGGCGCGCCCATCCCGCGCGACGTGTCCAAGCGGGCCAAGCCGGCGTTCCAGCAGCTCGTCGGCGCCGACGCGGTGCGCGCGGTGGCCGCCGAGCACGGTTTCGCCAGCCCGGAGGCGGCGGAGCAGGGCGTCGCGGCGGCCCGGGCCGCCGAGGTGGTACGCGCGGCCATCGCCGCCGGCACCGCCGGTGGTCCGATGCTCGACGAGCTGGCCCGGCGGCTGGCGCTCGGTGTGGCGAGCACCTGCGTGGTGCTGGACCCGCCGCTCGTGGTGCTCGCCGGGGCGGTCGGGCAGGCGGGCGGGGCGGCGCTGGCCGAGCGCGTGCAGCACGAGGTCGCCGCGATCACGCTGGTCCGGCCCCGGGTGGTGACCACCGGGCTGACCGAGGAGCCGATCCTGCGCGGCGCGCTGCGTACCGCGCTGGACGCCGTACGCGACGAGGTGTTCGGCTCGACGGTCGGCTGACCGCGTCGTGCACCCTGGCGCCATGTGAAGGAATCCTTCATCATGGCGTCAGGGTTCGCAAGGAGTTGCCGAGGTGCGGCTCCGGTCAGATCAGGTCGCGGCGGCGGAACACCGTGAACGCGGCGGCCACCAGTGCGCCGGTGAGCCCGAGCAGCACCACCAGCCCCGACGTCCAGGTGAGCGTGTAGGAGCCGTCGCAGTAGCCGGAGATCCCGGGGCCGCAGGCGTTGTTGTCCCAGAGCCGCACCTCACCGGACAGCCAGGCCGCCAGATAGCTGGACAGCATGTACCGGTCCGGCCGGCCGACCTCCAGGATCTGGAACACCAGCCGCGCCCCCAGCTCCCACACCACCACGTACGCGGCCACGGTGCCGAGCGCCGCCGACGTGTGCCGGCCCAGCGTGGCGACGGCGAACCCGAGCGCCGCGGCGAGCAGCACCAGCATCAGCCCGCGTACCCAGATCGCTGCGAGCGACGGCCAGAAGTCGCCGCCGGTCCGCCCGACCAGTCCGGACGCCTGGCCGATCAACCAGAAGGACCCCAGGTACGCCGCCGACGCCAGCACCGACAGGCCGAGCAGCCCGCCCAGCAGCGTGCCGAGCTTCGTGGCGAGCACAGTCGGCCGCCGGGGCCGCCACAGCAGCAGGTTGACCACCCCGCCCGAGTTCAGGTCGGCCCCGATGTAGGAGGCGCCGACCAGGAACCCGAACAGCGTCAGGAACGCGATCAGGAAGTAGAGCAGCGGCTCGGCCTCCTTGGCGAAGACGAACACACCGCTGAGGTAGTCGGCCGTGGTCGGCAACTCCTCGATCTGGGCCGGGTCGATCTGGGCGCAGTCGCGCGGCAGGTAGTCGTTCTCGCCCGGCGGGATCGTGCCCTCGCGGATCCGCAGGCAGCGGTCGTACGTCATCTCCATCTGGCGCACGCTCTCCGCCGCCTGCGCCTGCGCCCGGCTCAGCTCCGCCGGGCCGGGCCGGTGCGAACCGGCGAGCGTGGTCACCACGGTCACCGCGAAGGCGGCAGCCAGCAGCACCACCATGAGCTGCACGAAGCGCCGGGCGGCCAGCCGCTCCAGTTCGGCACGGACCAGGTTCACGCGTCCACCTCCCGGATCTCCCGGACGTCGAGGTCGATCACTCCGTCGCTCGGCGGCGCGCCGTCGACCTGCCGCGGCACCGCCACGTGCTCGTTGCCGCCGGTCAGCTCCAGGAAGACGCTCTCCAGGTCCGGCCGCAGCGGGACCAGCTCGCGTACCCACATGCCCTGCTCGCCGAGCGTCCGGCTGATCGTCTCCGGATCCTGCACACCGGTCACCACCAGGTGGTCCGGCGCGACCGCCACCGACAGGCCGGCGCGGCCCAGCACCTGCCCGGCCTGCTCCGGATCGGCCACCCGGACCCGCCACTGGTGCTGGTCGAAGCCGGCCAGCACCTCCTCCACCGGCCCGTACGCGACCCGCTGCCCCCGGCTCACGATCGTCACGTGGTCGCAGATCAACTGGATCTCGGCGAGGATGTGGCTGGACAGCAGCACCGTCACCCCGGCCTCGGCCAGCGACCGGGTCAGGTCGCGCATCTCCCGGATGCCGGCCGGGTCCAGCCCGTTCGCCGGTTCGTCCAGGATCAGCAGCTCCGGGTTCTTCAGCAGGGCCGACGCGACCGCCAGCCGCTGCTTCATGCCCAGCGAGTAGCCCTTGACCCGCTCGTCGCCCCGGTCGCGCAGCCCGACCTGCTCCAGCACCTCGTCCACCCGGGCGGTCGGCACACCCCCGGCCAGGGCCAGCAGCCGCAGCGTCCGGTGCGCGGTGAAGTTGGCGAAGAACTGCGGGCTCTCCACGATCGCGCCGACCCGCCCGGCCACGTCCGGCAGGTGCTCGGGGGACTCGGCGCCCAGCACGCGCATCCGCCCGGCGTCCGGCCGGACCAGCCCCAGCAGCGCGCGCAGCGTGGTGGTCTTCCCGGACCCGTTCGGCCCCAGGAAGCCGTGCACCTGGCCCGCCTCGACCAGCATGTCGAAGCCGTCGACGGCGACCCGGCGCCCCTGGCGCAGCGTGTGGAACGTCTTGCGGAGGCCGGCGATCTCGATGACCGCGCTCATCCGCGCGCCTCCCGGCAGCGGTCGGGCATGGGTGTCCTCCGGAAGCGGTGACCAACGACACGGCGCCCCACCCTATGGCGGCGGCGCCGCCCGTGGGGGGCGCCGGGCCGGGTGCGTGATTGGATGGAGCGGTGACTGGTGACCTGATCCCCGGCGCCCCGGGCGCCCTCGCCCCCTCGACCGTGGACGCGGATCTGGTGGTCAGCCTCGACGGGGTCGGCGTCAAGCGTTCCGGCACGGCGCTGGTGCACGACGTCGACTGGCGGGTCGAGCTGGACGAACGGTGGGTGGTGCTCGGACCGAACGGCGCGGGCAAGACCACGCTGCTCAACCTGGCCGCCGGCCGGCTGCACCCGACCAGCGGCGTCGCGCACGTGCTCGGCGAGCGCATCGGCCGCACCGACGTCAACGAGCTGCGTACCCGCATCGGCCTGTCCACAGCGACGCTCGCCGAGCGGATCCCCGCCGAGGAGCGCGTCGTCGACGTGGTGGTGACCGCCGCCTGGTCGGTGGTCGGCCGCTGGCGGGAGAGCTACGACCGCACCGACGAGGTCCGCGCCGCCGCGCTGCTGCGCCAGCTCGGCGTCGGCCACCTCACCGACCGCACGTACGGCACGCTGTCCGAGGGCGAGCGCAAGCGGGTCCAGATCGCCCGCGCCCTGATGACCGACCCGGAGCTGCTGCTGCTCGACGAGCCCGCCGCCGGGCTCGACCTGGGCGGGCGCGAGGACCTGGTGGCCCGGCTGGCCGAGCTGGCGTACGACCCGGACGCGCCCGCGATGGTGCTGGTCACGCACCACGTCGAGGAGATCCCGCCGGGCTTCACCCACGCGCTGCTGCTGCGCGAGGGCGCCGTGGTGGCGCAGGGCCTGCTCGCCGACGTGCTCACCGCCGACAACCTTTCGAAGACGTTCGGCCTGCCGCTGGTGGTCACGCGGTCCGGCGACCGCTGGGCCGCCCGCGCCGCCTGAGCGACGGGACGACACAGTGCCGCAGACCCGGATCGCCGTCGTCGGCAGTGCCAACATGGACCTGGTCGGCATCGGCGCCGCGCTGCCCCGGCCCGGCGAGACCGTGCTGGGCGACGACTTCGTCATGCTGCCCGGCGGCAAGGGCGCCAACCAGGCGGTCGCCGCGGTACGCGCCGGAGCCTCCTGCGTCTTCCTGGGCGCGATCGGCTCGGACTCGTTCGGCGTGACGCTGCGGGCCCGCATGACGGCGGCCGGCGTGGACACCGGCCACCTGCGGGTGGTCTACGGCCCGTCCGGCGTCGCGCTGGTGATGGTCGGCGGCGCGGGGGAGAACGCCATCCTGGTCACCCCCGGGGCGAACGCCGCGTTCACGTCGCTGACCGCCGGCGAGCTTTCCGCCGTACGCGATGCGGACGTGCTGGTCGCGCAGCTGGAGGTGCCGGTCGAGACGGTGACCGAGGCGGCGCTGGCGGCCCGGTCCGCGGGCACCCGGGTGGTGCTCAACGCCGCGCCGGCCCGGTCGGTGCCGGCCGAGCTGCTGGCGGCCACCGACCTGCTCGTGGTGAACGAGCCGGAGGCGCAGGCGCTGACCGGTCGCGGCCGGGACGAGCCGGCGGCGCTGCTCGACCTGGTGCCCCGGGCGGTGCTCACGCTCGGCGGCGACGGCGCCTGGTACGTCGACCGGGACCGCCCGCCGACGCACGTGCCGGCGGTGCCGGTGGACGTGGTCGACTCGACCGCCGCCGGGGACGCGTTCACCGCCGCGCTCGCGGTGGCCTGGGGCGAGGGGCGGGACCTGGCCGACGCGGTCCGCTGGGCGGCGGCCGCCGGTGCGGCGTGCGTGCGCAAGCTCGGCGCCTCGGTGGCGCTGCCGCACCGCGCGGAGATCGACGAGCTGTTCCCCGGCGGTTAAGAAGGGGCCCTTCCTCTACCGGAGGCGTTAAGAAGGGGCCCTTCCTTACACCTCGTCGGTGAGGCGCTCGCCGCGCCGGCGCAGCATGCCGAGCCCGGGGATGCCGGCGACCGCGAGCTTGAGATCGCGTGTGACGTCCAGCAGGTCGTGCAGGTCCGGGCCGACCCGGTCCAGCGTGGCCAGGATCGGCAGCACGTCCGAGGTGAGATGGTCCTTGAGCTTCGGCAACTCGTCCACCAGCCGGATCGCGGCGGTCACCTCCTCCGGGCTGAGCTGCTCCACGAAACGCGCTGCCATCGGCGCGGCCCGGCGCAGCGTCGCCTCGTACGCGGTCAGCAGCTCGGTCGCGACGCCCGTCGCCTTCTCGGCGGTCGCCAGCGTGCCCGCCGCCCGCGCGGTCACCGTCTCCGCCTCGGTCACCACACCGGCCGCCGTCCGGGCCACCCGGTCGGCCTGGCCGACCACCGTGGCCGCCGCCTCGGAGACCCGCTGCGCCTCGCCGACCACCACAGTCGCCGCGGCGGCCACCTCGGTCGCCGTGTCGATCGCCGCGGTGGCGGCGGTGCTGATCACCGCCACCTCGCGGACCGCCGTCTCGGCGTCGGTGAGCACCCGGTCGGTGCGGTCGAGCGTGCCCTCGATCCGGTCCACCACCCCGTCGATCCGCCGGACCAGCGCCTCCACCTGATCGAGGACGGCGAAGGCGCGAGCGGGTACCGAGGCCACCGTGGCGGCCGAGCCGAGCGCCTGGTCCAGGGCGGTACGGGTGAGGCCGAGCACGGCGCCGGGCCGGGGAAGAGGGATCGCCATGACATCCAGTGTGCGGCGTCGCTGCCAGTGCCGCCCGACGGCAGCCGGGCGGCGAAGGTCACGCCGGGCCGCCGACGCGGCGTAGGGTGCCGGCATGCCCACCCCCGGCCCGGCGTCGCGGCGACTGCTCGCCTGCGGCGTGGTCGCGCTGCTCGCCGTCGTCCTGGGCGCCCTGCTCCTGGTCCGCGCCGACGCCGGTCTGAGCACCCGGCGGGCGACCGTGGCGGGAGTCCCGCTGACCGAGGTCCGGGCGGACGGCGTGAGCGGCGACCTGCGGCCCGGGGTGGTGATCGCGCACGGCTTCGCCGGGTCGGCCCGGCTGATGCGGCCGCTCGCCGACTCGGTGGCCCGCCGGGGCGGGATCGCGGTGCTGCTCGACTTCGCCGGCCACGGCGCCAGCCACGCCCGGCTACCCGGTGCGGGCCGGGACGAGGATCGCAGCCGGGCGCTGCTGCGGCACGACCTGGACGTGGCGGTCGCCTGGCTGCGCGGGCGTCCCGGCGTCGACCCGGACCGGATCGTCCTGGTCGGGCACTCGATGGGCGCCGGCGCGGTCACCCGGTACGCGGTGGCGCATCCGGAGATCGACCGGACCGTGGCGATCTCGCTGCCCGACGGCGGTGACGTGCCGGCCGGCTGGCCCGGGAGGCTGACGCTCGTGGTGGGCGGGCTGGAGTTCGCCGGCTTCCGCCAGGCGGTCGACGAGGCGACGCGGGACGCGCCACCGGGCACCCGCACGCGGGTGGTGGCACCGGGCACCGAGCACGTGTCGGTGCTGTTCGCGCCGCGTACCCACGCCGCGGTGCTCGACGCGCTCCCGGACCGTACCGGCGGGCCGCCGCCGGCCCCGCTGACCCGGCCGGGCGGCGCCGGGCTGCTGCTGGCAGGGCTCGCGCTGGGCTTCGTGCCGCTGGCGGCGCTGCTACCGCGCCGTCGGTGGCTGCCCCTCGGCGGCGGTCACCGTGCCCTCGGTGACTGCCAGACCGCGTTCGA
>NZ_LEKG01000164.1:0-18204 GCF_001029515.1 Micromonospora sp. RV43
CCGACACCGAGACGTCCCAGGTGGCCTTGTCCTTCGGGTGGTCGTTGCTCGGGTACCACCACCAGGCCGACTCGGGCTCGTTGACGGCGAGCGGGTCGTCGGAGTCCAGGTGCAGCCGGCACAGCTCCTCGGCGAGCGTCAGGTGCTCGTGCGAGTCGGCGTACCGGCCGCAGTCGCGTTCCATCGCGCCGAGCTTCGCCAGCATCTTGATGCCGCTGGGGTGACCGTCGCCGTAGACCTCCCGGTGCAGCTCCCAGGCGTCCTGCAACCGGTCGCGGGCCATCTCGCACTGGCCGCGCGCGTATTCCACGGTGGCCAGGTCGGCGTGCGCGGCGAGCACCCGCTGCGACTCCGGGCCGTCGCGGGCGGTCAGCTCGATGATGACGTCGGAGTAGAGCCGGGCCGCCCGCGCGTCGCTGCCGACCCGGTGCAGCACCGCGGCGAGCGTCGCGGCGGCGGTGACGGTGCGCTCGTCGGAGCGCCCGAACAGCCGGGTGGCTGCCGCGTACGCGAACGCGGCCCAGCCACGGGCGGAGTGCGGCTCGCCGAGCGCGACCAGCACCCGGGCCTGGAGGCCGGCTGCCTCGGCCAGCTCGGGGGAGGCGTTGCCGGGTCGGGGATCCGCGTCGCTGAGCGCGTCGGCGAGCAGCCGTTGCGCGCCGTCGAGGTCGCCTTCGGACACCAGTTGGTGCGCCTGGACGGTCAGGTCAGCGAAGCCGGAGGACACGCCCCATCGTGCTCGTCCGGCGACGGTATGTACAAGACCCGCAGTGGATCAGTTTGGTCCCGAATCCGTCAGGTGGTCGGCGAGCGTCTCGCTGATCCGGCGGAGCTGGTCGACCTGGGCCGGGCTGAGCGCGTCGAACAGGTGCCGGCGTACCCCCTCGACGTGGCCGGGCGCGGCGGCGGCCAGGGTGGCGAAGCCCTCGTCGGTGAGTACGGCGACCTGCCCGCGCCGGTCGGTGGGGCAGTCCTCCCGGCGGATCCAGCCGGACGCCTCCAGCCGGGCGGCGGCGTGCGACAGCCGGCTGCGCGAGGAGCCGGTCAGCTCGGCCAGCTCGCTCATCCGCAGCCGCCGGCCGGGGGCCTCGGAGAGGCGGACAAGGATCTCGTAGTACGCGTGCGGCATGCCCGCGTCGTGTTGCAGCTCGCGGTCGAGTGTCTCCATCAGCGCCCGGGAGGCGGTCAGGAAGGCGCGCCAGGTCCGCTGCTCGTCGGGGTCCAGCCACCGGGTCATGACGCCCATCATAGCGCCGATAGTTGAACGCTCAACAAAACCGGGGTACGGTCGGTGGCATGGGCATCCACCGACTCAACCACGCCGTCCTCTACGTCAGTGACCTGGAGCGCAGCGTCGCCTTCTACAGCGACGTGCTGGGCTTCCGCCGGGTCCCGATGACGCCCGAGGGCTTCCGCGGCGCCGCCTTCCTCCAGGCGCCCGACTCCACCAACGACCACGACCTCGGGCTGTTCGAGATCGGCGCGGCGGCCGGGGCGTCCCAGGCCGGCCGGGCCACCGTCGGGCTCTACCACCTGGCCTGGGAGCTGGACACGCTCGACGAGCTGGGCGCGACCGCCGAGCGGCTCTCCGCCGCCGGAGCGCTGGTCGGCGCGTCCGACCACGGCACCACCAAGAGCCTCTACGGCCGCGACCCGGACGGCCTGGAGTTCGAGATCGTCTGGATCGTCCCGGCCGACCTGCTGGACGACGCCGCGCTCGCCGCGCGTACCCGCATCGGGCGGCTCGACCTCGACCGCGAGCGGCAGCGCTACGGCGGGCAGACGCGCGGCGGCGTGGGCATCTCCGTCCCGGTCTGAGCGGGGTTCACGGCCGGACCCGCCGCGCCGTGCGGTAGAAACGGCACCATGTCCACCGACGCCGTCCTGCGCGAGCTGCTTGTCCGCCGGCTCGACCACTGGCTCCCCGCCGCGCTGCACCGGGCGCGGCGGGCCACGCTCGCGCTCGCGTACGCCGGAGGTGACGCCACCGGCGCCGAGGAGGCGTTGCGGGTGGTGGCCGAGTTCGCCGACCGGCTGCGCGGGCGGCGGCTGACCGTGCTGGTGGTGGCCGACGACGGCACCGACCTGCCGGTACGCCTCGGCGCCGCCGAGGCCGCCCTGCCCGCCGACGTCGCCGTGCACCTCGTGCCCGGCGGCCCGGACCGGCTGCCGGTGGCGCTCAAGGCGGCCGGTGCGGCAGGTGCGCCGCTGCTCACAGTGGCCGACGGCGCCGACCCGGACCCGGCCCTGCTCGCCGCCGCCGCGTCCGGGCGCCCGGCCGAACTGCTGCTCGTCACCGCGCCCGGCCGGTCGCTGCGCCCTGCGCTCACCGACGCCGGGTTCCCGCTCGTCACCGAGGTCGAGCTGGTGCCCGACGGGGACGGCCCGGCGCGGCTGCTCGGCTACGGCACCGGCTCCGACCACGGGCTGGAGGCGGTCAAGGAGGCGCTCTGGGCGGTCGACGAGTACGCCGGTGTGCGCTACCGCGACCCGGCCGACCCGCAGGGCCGGCTGCTCGACATCTCACTCGACCCCGAGCCCGGTCCGCTGCGCCGGGAACTGCTGGCCGAGCTGGCCCGCTCCGGCCCGCGTACGGTCACCGAGCTGCGCCGCTTCGCCACCACCTCGACCGTCTACCGGGCCGCCGACGTCAACCGGGCGCTGACCTCGCTGCTCGCCTCGGGCGCGGTGACCCGCGACCCGGAGCACGGCCGGCTCGGCGGGGACGTGACGATCAGCGCCGTCCCGACCGCTGGGTCATCTGCTTGACCACTATCGACGCCCCGGTGGCGACCACACCGATGCTGAACACCATCTGCGCGCACACCGCCACCCGGGCGATCTGACCCTGGGCGTGCACGTCGCCGTACCCGACTGTGGTGAGCGTCGCGAGTGCGAAGTAGAGCGCGTCGACGCGGGTCCGCAGGCCGACGAACTCGCCGGGCCGGGTGTTCGCCACCACGTAGTCGCCGAGCGCGAAGACCAGCAGCCCGGCGATCAGCGCGACCGCGAGCCGGGTGAGCGCCCGGTCCTCGTCCCGGCCGGTCGGCTGGTCCCGGACGAGCTGGCGGCGGACCTGGCCGGTGACCAGGAACGCGATCACCCCCACCAGGACCGCCGTGCCGATCGAGCGCAGGGCCAGCCGCAGGCCGTTCGGATCGGCCTCGACCGGCACCAGGAAGTAGCCGACCAGCATGAGGGCGCAGGCCGCGACGGCCCGCCGTCGCAACCGCCGCAGGGACACGTCCGCCATGCGGCGATTCTCCGGTCACCGGGACGCCGTGGTCGGCGGAACCGCGAACCCGGCCGGTACGACGATCGGGGCGCCGGCGTTGTCGCCGGCGCCCCGATGCACGTCCGGGTGGTCAGGCCCGGGTCTTGTCCTGCTTCCAGGACAGCGGCCCCGGAAGGTCCACGCGGTGGGCGCGGGTGTTCGAGTTCCAGGACCAGCGGCCGATCTTGATGCTCCACGACGAGAAGCCGTTCTGGGTGAAGTGGAGGATCAGCGGTCCGTACTTCTTGCGCTTGCGGAACTGGACGCCCATCGGGGGTGCCTCCTTCGTCTCCCTGCCTCTGCGGTCTGGAACATGCCCGGTTCGACGATTCGCGAAACCATGCCCGGTCCGCTCTGGACGGTGGGACCGTCACCCGGCAAAATCTCTATCCAACGGGTAGGTGTTAAGGAGTCGTAAATGCTGGTGGTGGCGGGTAGTAACAATGCCAGCGAAGAAAGTCTCACTCTTTGGAAGGGCGTTGACCGGCGCGGAGAGCGGTCGGCAGCATGAGTGCTGGTCGCCCCGCATCGCATCCCTCATCCGGGGGTATCGGGAGAGAACACCGTGCCGCCGCTGCTACCCCTGGACTGGAGGCTCTCGTGGACCGGTTGCACTCACCGTCGCGCCGACAGCTGGCGGCGTCGTGACCACCGTGGACCGGCCCGGCGCCGCCACCGTCGAGCTGCGCCCGGTCGACGTCGACTCGTTCCGCGGCCTGCTGCGCCGCCAGGCGTCCACGGTCACCGTCGTCACCACACCCGGCCTGCGCGGCAACCGGATGCGGCCGGACCTGCCGCCGGCCGGCTTCACCGCCACCTCGTTCACGTCGGTGTCGCTCGACCCGCCGCTGGTCTCGGTCTGCCTGGGCCGCGCGTCGTCGAGCTGGCCCACAGTCGAGCAGGCCGAACACGTCGCGGTGCACCTGCTCGCCTCCGGCCAGCAGGAGATCGCGCAGATCTTCGCCACCAGCGGCATCGACAGGTTCACCGCCCACCCGGGCTGGACCATCGGGCCGTTCGGCGTGCCGCTGATCGGCGACGCGCTCGCAGTGCTGCTGTGCCGGGTCGTGCGCCGGATCGAGGCGGGCGACCACACCATCCTGCTCGGCGAGCCGCTCGCGCTCGGCGCGGGCGAGGACGGCGACCCGCTGCTGCACCATCGGGGCGGCTACACCACCACGCTCGGCGACTGGCCCGAGGCGTGGTGACCGCCGCCGCCGACGACCTGATCGCGCTCGACCGGGCCGCCCAGGACCTGCTGTTCCGGGCCGCCCGCACCGCCAACGCGTTCACCGACGAGCCGGTCGCCGACGAGCAGGTCCGCGCCGTCCACGACCTGATCCGGTACGGCCCGACAGCGATGAACGCCCAGCCGCTGCGGGTGCTGCTGCTGCGCTCCGCCGAGGCACGGGCGCGGCTGCTGCCGTACGTCAGCGCCGGCAACCGGGACAAGACGGCGACCGCGCCGCTGACCGCCGTGCTCGCCGCCGACGTGGACTGGCACGACCGGCTGCCCGAACTGTTCCCGCACCGCCCCGGCGCCCGCGACTGGTTCACCGGCGACCCGGCCGGCCGGGAGGCGCAGGCCCGGTTCAACGCCGCGCTCCAGATCGGCTACCTGCTGGTCGGCGTACGCGCCGCCGGGCTGGCCGCCGGACCGATGGCCGGATTCGACGCCGCAGGCGTGGAACGCGAGTTCTTCCCCGGCGGGCGGCACCGGGTGCTGCTGCTGATGAACATCGGCCGCCCGGCGCCGGACGCCTGGCGGGAACGGCTGCCGCGCCTGCCCTACGAGGAGGTCGTCGGCACGCTGTGAATCAGCGCGGCTCCCACGCGTCCGGCTGCGCGGTCAGCTTGCGCACGTGCGCCGGCAGCCGGCCGCTGACCAGCTCGTCCAGGCTCACCTCGTCGACCACCCGGCGCACCGACGCGCGTACCGCCACCCAGAGGCGGGGCAGATTCTCCGCCGCCCCCTCGTACCGGGTCTCCTCGGGGCGCAGCCCGCGTACCCCCGCGAGCGGACCGTCGACGGCGCGCAACACGTGCCCGATGGTGATCTCCCGCGGCGGCCGGGCCAGCGTGTAGCCGCCCTCGGCGCCGCGCTGGGCCCGGACGACCCCGGCCCGGCGCAGGTCGGCCAGCACCGCCTCGAGGAACTTGCGCGGCATGTCCTGCTCCGCCGCGATGGCCTGGGTGGACAGCAGGGTGGGGTACGCGGTGGCCAGGCTCAGGGCTGCCCGGACCGCGTAGTCGCCGCGCGCGGAGATCTGCACGGTGCCATCATGCCTGGCCGCCCGGCACGGGGGAGTCGGCGGGCGGCCGGGGTCGCACCAGACGGACGGCCAGCGGGCGCTCGCGCTCGGCCCGGAACGTCCCCGGGCTCACCCCGACCTCGCGGATGAAGAAGCGGCCGAAGTTCGTCGGCTCGGGAAAACCCAGCTCCCGGCCGATCGCGGCGATCGACTCGTCGGTGGCGGCGAGCAGCCGGCACGCCTGCAACGCCACCCGCTCGTCGATCACCTGCTTGGCGCTGCGGCCGGTCACCGCCAAGCAGGCCCGGGTCAGGGTACGCACCGAGCAGCCGATCTGGGCGGCGTAGTCCTCCACCCGGCGGGTGTGCCGGTAGCCGCGTTCCACCTCGCGGCACAGCCGCCGGAACGTCTCCGTCTCGGCCCGGGGCGTCGCGCCGTCGCCCGGGTGCGGCAGCAGGCTCAGCCGCAGCAGCAGCACGGCGAGCTGGTGGCGCAGCAGCGCCGCGGCGGCCGGTACCAGCGCGTGCCGGTCGGCGTCCACGGCGAGCTGGCTCACCTCGCTGATCACCGCGTCCTCGTCCTCGCCGGCGAGCTGACGGTGGGCGGGCACCGCGTCCGGGTCGACGTCGAGGCCGCGCAGCGCGTCCGGCCGCCAGCTCACCACAGTCGCGTCGAGCTGGGCGCCGACGAACCGCAGCGCCTGGCCGGGATGCGCGCGCAGCAGCGTGCCCGGACGGCAGGGGACGGGCCGGAAGTCCAGCTCGGCGGTGCCGTGGCCGTGAGTGACCAGGATCAGCAGATCGCGGTCGAGCAGGACCGGGCGGGGCCAGCCGGGCTCGGCGGCGAGGTCGCCGAGCACACCGGTGACGATCTCGTCGGTGCCGGGGCGGAACTCCGGCAGGCCGGTGCGGGTGGCCGGGGAGGGCTGACCGGTAGTGACCATCATCCCGACGGTAACCGGCCCGCGCGCACGTTGCATCTCGACGGTTTCACCCGCTCGGGCCGCTCTTGTCGGCAGCCGAGCCGGACGGTTAGGTTACCGATCGGTAAGACCCGGGCCGGCGTGCGCTCCGCACCCGGCCACGCGGCCCCGGCCGACCGGCCCGCGGCCGGAAGACGGCGATGGGATGGGCATGACGGATCTGTTCTCGGTCGACGGCAAGACGGTCCTGGTCACAGGCGGCTCACGCGGGATCGGGCTGATGATCGCGCGGGGCTTCGTCCGGGCCGGCGCCCGGGTGATCATCTCCTCGCGCAAGGCGGACGTGTGCGAGTCGGTCGCCAAGGAACTGTCCGCCGAGGGCCACTGCGAGGCGATCCCCGCCGACCTGGGCAGCGACGCGGGCGCGCTGGCGCTCGCCGAGGCCGTGCGGGAGCGCCACGACCGGCTCCACGTGCTGGTCAACAACGCCGGCGCCACCTGGGGTGCGCCGTTGGAGGAGTACCCGGAGGGCGCCTTCGACAAGCTCTGGGCGGTGAACGTCAAGGCCGTCTTCCGGCTCACCACCGCGCTGCTGCCGCAGCTGCGCGCCGCAGCAGGCGCCGACGACCCGGCCCGCGTGATCAACATCGGGTCGATCGACGGCATCCGGGTGCCGTGGATGGAGGTGTACGCGTACTCCGCCACCAAGGCGGCCGTGCACATGCTCACCCGCGGCCTCGCCCACCAGCTCGCCGGCGAGCAGATCACAGTCAACGCGATCGCGCCCGGACCGTTCGAGAGCAAGATGATGGCGTTCGCGCTGGACGACCCGGACTCGCGCGCGGCCATCGAGCAGCAGGTGCCGCTGGGCCGGATCGGCCGCCCCGAGGACATGGCGGGCACCGCGATCTACCTGGCGTCGCGGGCGGGCGCGTACCTGACCGGAGCGGTCATCCCGGTCGACGGCGGGATCACCACGCGCGGCTGAGGGCGTACCCCCGGTTGGAGACGGCCCGGGGCCGCGCGGACTCGGCAGATCCGCGCGGCCCCGGGTGTCGCCGTGTCAGCGACCGGCCAGCAGCCGGTTCACCGCGGTGTCGACGTCCAGGTGCTCGGCCTCGCGGCCGCGCGGGACGACGACGTAGGTCCGGCGCAGGAAGCGCACCAGCACGCTGCGCGGAACCTCGAACAGGGCGTTGCCGTCCGGCGACGACAGCGCCAGCGCGACGAAGTCGCCGCGCGGGGTGGCCCACGGCCAGACCCGCACATCACCGATGCCGGCTGGCTCGTCGAGGCCGGTGACCAGCAGTTCGCGTGCGAACGACCAGCTCACCGCCTCGCCGCCGGCGGACTCGGCATGGAACAGGACATGGACCGCATACGGGTCAGCAGGGTCGTAACGCAGGCTGGCACGCACCGGCAAGGCGGTGGCGTCAGGCGCGACGAGCCTTAGCGACGTCTCGACCTCTACGGTCGTCGGTCGGATGACACTCATGGACGTTCTCCCCCCGGCACCGCTGCGGAACGCGCGTGTCCCGCTTTTCCCATACTCAGGTGCTGCTCCTGGCTACGCTCCGCCATACGCTGACTTCACCCAGTGGTGGGAAGGGGTTCCGAAAGCCCCCGGGACCGCGTGGCCCCGCGTAGAATTTCCGGTTCCGCCCACTCCGTCGTTCCGCCCGGCAACGGGTGGTTCAGTCGTCGACTTACTCCGGTAACGTCCAGTCGTGAGCAGGGGTGACGGTCCCGCGCGACACTGGGGGGTGGAAATGGTCACGAGGGGCTCCTCGGTGACGTCGCGGACCACGGCCGAATCGCCGAAAGGTGCGGCCCGAGCAGCCGAAAGTCGGGGGTACGAGGTGCCGGTGGAAGGGCGGTCGCAAGGCGCTCTCATGGAGCGGCGCCGGCGGCGAAGGGGCTGGCGGCTGCGCCTGCACACCACGCTCGACCTGATCCGCGCCAACCCCACCGGCCGCGTCGCCCTGAAGATCTTCATCGGCATCCTCGGCGCCATCGTCGTCACAGTCGGTATCGCGCTGATCCCGCTGCCCGGGCCCGGCTGGCTGCTGGTCATCGCCGGCCTCGGCGTCTGGGCTGTCGAGTTCCACTGGGCGCGACGGCTGCTCGCGTTCACCCGCCGGCACGTCAACTCCTGGACGCGCTGGGTGAAGATGCGGTCGCTGGGTGTGCGGTTCGTGCTCGGGGCGGTCGGGCTCGCGTTCGTGTCGGTGGTGGTGTGGCTGTCGCTCAAGTACAGCTTCGGTATCGACGTGGTGGCGGAGGCGCTGCACTACCTCGCGACGCACTGAGGGCCGGTTTTTGGTCCGGGCGGGTGATCGGGTAGAGTCATGCGCGCTGAGGGCGATTAGCTCAGCGGGAGAGCGCTTCGTTCACACCGAAGAGGTCACTGGTTCGATCCCAGTATCGCCCACCGTGCATGTACGCAGGTCAGAAGCCCGTTACCGGACAACCGGTAACGGGCTTCGCCGCTGTTGCCCCTTAAATTGGGAGCAGATTGGGAGCATGGCGCCCCCGCCCTATGGCCGCCTGGCACCCCCTACAGTCCTCGGTGAGCGCTCGTCGGCGCCCGCTCACTCGGGTCGATTGTCGGTGAACTCCACCCGCGACCAGCTTGGACACTTCTCCTGCGGTCCGAAGCGAGTGCAGCGCCGGCAGCTGGCCGGAGTGCCCCACGTGCGTGAGGAGGACGTGCGGGTCGCCGGTCGCAGCAGCTCGAACGGCGGAGCACCCCACGTACCTCGGGAGGCCAGAACGCCAAGGCGGTGCGCGGGATGTGTCGCGCATGAGGGCGTTGGCCATCAACGCCCTCATGCGCAAGGCAGCGCGTCCCGGCACCCGCTAGAAGAAGTGGTGACGCGGTCGTCGAGATCGCCGTCATCGGCGCGTACACCGGAGCGACGCTGCTCGACACGCTGGTTAGTCCCGGCATGTCTATCCAGCCGGGCGTGCTGTTCGGCGACGTCACCGAGACGATCGCCGACTGGCGCGCCGCTGCCCGCAAGGCCGCCCGCGCTGCCAGCGAATGACCGAGAATGGTGATCCCTGATTCGCCATTGCCTCAACGCGGCCTCCTACCAGCCCGCCTATGACCTTGCCGGGACCGGCTGGCTGCGCCGGCTTCCCGCCGGGGAGACAGTCCTACGCGTCCTGACCGTCGGGGCCTGAATGCCGCTTCTGCCAGGCAGATACGAATTGATCAAATAGGTTGGGATGCAGAACCTTGAGGGCTGCGATGAGGTGTGCGGATCGGTCTGCGAGGGCGCCGGCGTGGCGGGCTCGGATAGGTGGCGGTGCCATCCGATCGAGATTGGCGCAGCAATCGTCTAGGGCCGCGAACGTGTTCTCGATGGAGTCGACCAGGTCGGCGATCGGCTGGTGCTCGTCAGCGTCGAGGAACGAGAGATCGGCGGCGGCGAGGAGACGTTCGAGACCGTCGGGGCCGTCGCTCCAGAGGATTCCGTCGGGCCGCGCGGGGAGGATCTCCGGGAAGAGGGCAGGGTCGGTGTCTGCGAGAAATGTCTGGTACTTCAGCGCATACACGTAGAGATCGATCACGGTGTCGAGAGCGCTCTCGTCTGCGGTGGACGAGGCGGTGGCAGCGACGTGGGGAAGTCGGTCGACCTTGCGGGCGATGTTGGCCAGGATCGAGATCAGTTCCCCTCGACGCTTCCACGAGTTGCCGTAGGCGGCGTCCTTCTCGCGATGCAGACGGGTGACGACGTCCTTGAATGCACGGGCTTGGGGGCCGTCTCCGCTGGGCGTAGTCGGGGCCTCGGGTTCGACGACGGTCAGGGTCTGAGTGTCGAGGTCGAAGTGAACGGTGCCGCCGCCTAGCCGGCGGAGGGCGCGCCAGGCGGTGAAGCCGGTGAGGATCGCTTTCTCCCAGTCGGCGGCGCGGTGGGCGCCGACTTCGAGGTGGGCGACCATGCCATGGATGACGTCGAGCAGGTCGTTGTCGACGTGGTTCTTGCCGTCGAGGTACTGGTGTCGGCTGGCGTAGGAGAAGACGAGGGCCGAGATGCCCTCCTCGATGGCGATGGCGCGCCCGCCGTCCTCGGCTTCGTCGGTCTCGGGGTTGCTGCGGCGCTTGCGTTTGAGCAGGGATCGCATGACGGGGGACCAGCCGAGCACGGCGGCGTAGGCGAGATGGAAGATGTCGTGGAAGCAGTACCCGTCGGCGATGTGGGACGCGTTGGTGATCGGGTCGCCTACCGTGGCGCCGTCGAGGGTGAGGACCGAGGTCTCGCGGCCGTTCGGGCCCTTGGTCAGGGTGAAGACGAACTGGGCGCGTCGAGGAAGTTGTTCGTGGTCGTCGTGGCCAGAGTCGAACGGGATGGCTTCTGCGGGGGTGTGCCGCCAGCGATCGGTGATCTTGCTGAGGTTCGCCGTGGCGATGTCCTCGAGGTCGAGCCCGAGGTGATGGGCCGCGGCGGAGACGTACCAGAGCACGTCGCCGAGCTCCTCACGCATTCGTACGCGGAACGCCCGGTCGGCCGGCCCATCGCGCAGATGCTTCTTGTAGTGGGTCAGGACCGTGCCGGTCTCTCCCGCGAGACCGAACAGCGCAACGGCGAGAGCGTTCTCGCCGGTCTGGGGTGCCTGGACGGTCTTGATCGCCGAGCGCTGGTACGCCTTCATCTCCACGCGATCTCCTCGTGTCGATGGCGGAATTTCCGACATCGAGTCCGAGTATCGCACAGGTGTGGTATTCTCGGCCACGGTGATGGATTTTTCGACATGATCGGGGAGGGTCGTGCAGCACACAGCTAGTCCGACGGTCGAGGCGATCGTTGATGTGGTCATCCGACTGTTGGCCGAGGAGTGTGGGCAGTCCGAGGGGGACGTGCGCGACGCTCTCGAGGAGCAGGGCTGGGAGATGCCGATCGACTCGCTTCGCATCGTCGAGATTTTGGTCAAAGTTGAGAACGAGTTCGGCGTCGAGGTGCCGGCAGATGTCGACTCCGCGCGGTCAACACGGTCGGTGCGTGCGTTCGCGGAAGTCGTCCGTCTCGCCTGCGCCGTTGAGGAACGGAGTCAGCCATGAAGACGGATTCAAGGCCGGAGGCGGGGCGCTCCGGCGAGTGGGGGGTCCTCGGCGAGCGCCTGAAGGACGTTCGGGAGTACCTCAACTTCACTCAACAGTGGGTGTCCGAGCAGACCGGGATACCGCGAACCGCCATCGGCGAGATCGAGCGTGGCAGCCGACGGGTCGACAGCTTTGAGTTGAAGAAACTCGCGCGGCTGTATCGCTATCCGATCAGCTACTTCCTGGACGAGGACCTCGACGCGGTCCCCGCCGAACACGCCGTGATCGGCCTGGCCCGCCGGTTGACCAACCTCAAGCAGGAGGACCGCGATCAGGTCATGAAGTTCGCGGCGTTTCTTGAGCTGTCCTACCAGGCGGACGCGGAGGACGACGACCGAACCAACCCGGACAACCGTGGAGCCGCATCATGAACTGGTTGATGGCTCACCGAGTCGCGGGGATCGCCGCGGCTAATTTGCGCCGCCGGCTCGGGCTCTCCGAGGATGAGTACGTCGACGCCTTCGAGGCCCTCGAACTGTCGGGCCTGATGGTCATGGGCCAGGACATGCCGAACCTGTTCGGCGCATTTGTCCCACCGCAACCAGGTCGGCACGGTGGCATCCTGCTCAACAGCAGGATGAGCGAGGCGACGATCCGTCACTCGGCCGCCCACGAACTCGGCCACGCGGAGATGGGTCACGGCAACTGCGTGGCCGAGGGCCTCGACCCTTTCGCCTCCTCGCGAGGCACGCAGTGGTCCGATGAGGAGAAACAGGCCGAGGCGTTCGCGGCGTGGTTCCTGATGCCCATCCCCGCCGTCAAGACGACCCTCATACGGCTCGGCCTCGACGTGCCGCGAGAGGCCATGGACGCCTACCAACTGTCGCTGCACCTGGGCACGTCATACCGGGGTACGCTGCGCCACCTCGGGAGTCTCCGGATGATTCCACCAGGCGTCGGTAGCGGTTGGGCGGGCATCCCGCCAGCGCGACTGCGCGCCCAACTGTGTGGTCGTCGCCGTGATCTCCCGGCACGTGTATGGGATCTGACTGGCCTGACGGAGGGCTGCCGGCTGCCGGTCGATCGCGGCGATCGCCTCATCGTCCGCGCCCCGTGGCTCGGTTCGTCCCCGACCTTCACCGGTCCCGTCGGGGTCACGATGCGCGTCGAACCGCAGACGGTCATGCCGGGAGAGGGAGCAGAGTTCGACATCGTCGACGACATCGCCACTGAATCGACACTCACACTGACATCCGACAGCGGCTCGGAGCAGTGGTCAGTCACCCTGATGGCGACACCGCCATCGCGTGAGGGCCTCATCGCGAGTCGACGAGCACCAATCATGATCGGACCAGCCGTGAGGGCGGGGCGATGACGATCATCACCGTGCAAGCCCCCGATGTCTCCACCGCGTGGCTGTCCGCCGCAGCGCAGCTTGACGCCCAGCCCCGCCGGGAGGCATTCCACGCCGTCGTGCACATCGACGACCCGGTGGCCGAGAACCCCGAGACCAGGACGGCGGTCGACGAGATTCTGCGGAGTGGGAATCTGCAGACCATCGAGACGGTCGCGAACACCATCTTCCCGGCAGGCATCGCCGCCTCGAGCCAGAACCATGCCGAACTCGTCGAGCGGTACCTTCGGATCCTGCCGGTCTTGCGGAGGTTTCCCAAGAACGAGCGGGGTGCCACCTACTTCAGCCGACTGATCCACTACCCCACCAAGAACGGCCCGTTCGATCAGATCGGCGCCGTCATCGACCGAGTCGGAATCGAACGCCGCACGCCTGGCCCGAGACGAGCCCGGTATGAGGTCGGCATCGCCGGCGGGGACGACTCCCAGACCACGGCCACTCAGATCTACGCTCCTGGGACCGACAACAGCCCCATGGCCTTTCCGTGCCTGAGCCACTGTTCATTCCAGTTCGACACGACTGAACGGCTGCACCTACTCGCGACCTATCGCAGCCAGTACCTGCTCGAGCGCGGGTACGGCAACTACCTCGGCCTCGGTCGGCTTCTCGCCTACGTTGCCCAGCAGACGAACCTCCAGGTTGGTCAGCTTACCGTCGTGGCTGGGCTCGTCCGCTTGGAGAATCCAATCCTGCCGGTCCGGGCCATCATCAAACAGTTCACACCGAGCGTGTCCGTCCGGTAAGACATCCGGACAGTCGTGCTCGCGCCGGTCGGTGAGCCATCGCAGCATCGAGGGCGTTTCGGACCGCAGGGTCGTCCAGCACCGCGAGACAGTCCTCGGCGTACGTGGAGAAGCTGGTGAGCATCGCCGTCACCTGGGGGTCGACGCCGCGGGCAGCGAGGTCAGTGCTCTCGATGTGAAGGTCGCGGTAGATGCGGGCACCCAAGCTGTCCAGCGCGGTCGCGAGGACCGTCACGGCATGCGCATACGACGGCTCAACCTCGGTCAGCGGGTTCTGCGGCATCATGCGCTCCTTGAGCAGAAAAGATAGACGTTCCGGCGGGATCTGCGGCGTCGGGCGGCGGCGTCACTGATCGAGCCGACCGTTGATGCCCCACTTTGGTGGAAACCACGCAGTCAGGGCTTCTGGTTCGAGGGCGTAGCGGTAGGACTGCTTGATCCGAGTGCGCCCGCTGATTCCGGCAACGTCGGGGTGGGCGACACGGGCGTACTTGTCGACCTCGCAAAACAGGTTCTGGCAGTCGATCAGCTGCAGCCGCCGGCCGCCGAGCGTGTCGAACGTCAGGCCTAGCCGCGACCAGTGTTCCTCTTGCGTATCTGCGACGTAGCGGATGATGTCCTGCTCGATGCCGTGAGCGGCGGGCCCGAAACACTTCCGGATGCCGTCGCGCGCTCCGGGGCCGGCAACCACGAAATCCATCTCGTCGAAGCCGAGGGTGGACGTGTAGTTCAGGTCGATGAGGAGCTGATAGGCGAGAAAATCGCCGAAGGCGGGTAGTGCCCGCAAGATGCTGAAGGCCTCGCGCATGCTTTCGGCCGACTGGAGGCGCTCGGGCACACCGCTGGTCATCATCGCTTCAATGAGCCGCAGATGGTTGCGATGCTTGCGAGCCTCGCCGAACTGCGGCGGCGGGATCACATAGGCAGCCGAGTACAGTCGCTGACCCGCCGTGAAAGCCTCCGTCAGGATGCCGTCGTAGTCGGCGAACCGGTAGTCCCGCCAAGACGGAAGTCCGAGACCGGCACCCAGGACGCGCCAGGTCGAGATCCGGTTGAACAACTTGAACAGAACCGTTCGAAAGAAGACCTCCTCCCACGCCTGGTCGCCTGTGTAGATCACGTCCCGTATCAGGTACTGGCTCACGCGGTCGGCAGCGCGGTAGCAGTTCGTGAAGCGGTGCCGGCCCAGAATCGGGTCGGTGGTCCACGGTGCCGGGGCCCCTCGAAGTCGCGCCAGGTAGATGCTCTGCCGCGCGACCGCAAAGCGCCAGTACGTGTCGAAAACCGCCGTCGGCTGCAGCAGGCGGCCTGCCACGATGACCTCTCGACCACCTGCTGGCGGAAGCTCTCGCTCGTGCTCGAGTACGGCCTGCTTCATGTAGCTACTATATATTAGATAGACTTCTGATGGGTAGAGAGCGAGGTGACGCGTGGATCTGCTGAAAGACTCGCCACGTCGGACGACCTCAGTGCAGTGGCCCGCTGAGGTAGATGATCATCTGAATCTGCTCGTCGCGCTGGTGGCAGCTGAAGGAGTCCCGGTCAGCCGGGCCCAGCTGTTGTCGGCCCTAGTTGCCGACGCGCACCTCAACGGCGAGGCTCTTTCCCAGGTCGTTCGCCGATACCTGGGTGGCCTGCAAGTTGGCGACCTGGCTGCGGTGGCCCCGCCGTCCGACGACCTGCCCACCTCGCCACGGCGCGGCCGGCGGCGGTCAGCGGCGTGACCGTGTCCCCCTGCTTCGCGGCTGGCGGTTGGGTCGGTTCGTGCGGGCTTTCTCCTTGAGCCGCATGCGGTTCGGCGGGCTGCGGCGAGGACGAGGCGGGCCGACGAACCGTGGTTTCGGATCTGCCCGTTCGGGTTGTTCGTTGGCGGGTTGGTGGATGGCACGGAATCGATCGAGGGGTGGCCGCGCGTTCGGCGGTCCACCCCTCGATCGTCTGGCCGCGCCCGATCTCATCAGGCGTGCCGGGTCCGAAGTTCAGCTAGAAGATGAGGTCGAATGCTGACCAGTTGGATCCGATGATGGTGTAGCTGGGTTTGAATCGGCCGGTGCCGTTGCCTTGGTAGAGGTAGAGGTCGCCGGTGGGGCTGTAGCGGCCGATGACGTCGGTGTTGCCGTCCATGTTGAAGTCGCCGACGGAGAGGATGTGGTTGAAGCTGCCCCAGTTGAAGCCGATGGTGGTGTAGCCGGAGAGGATCCGTCCGCTGCCGCTTCCTCGGTAGAGGTAGAGGTCTTTGGTGGTGTTGATGCGGGCGATGATGTCGGGGTGGCCGTCGCCGTCGAAGTCTCCGGGGGAGAAGATCTTGTCGAATGCGGCGAAGCTGGAGCTGATGACGGTGTAGCCGCTTTGGACTCGTCCGTCGCCCGTGCCTTGGTAGAGGTAGAGCTCTTTGGTGGTGCTGTTGCGGGCGATGATGTCGGCGTCTCCGTCACTGTCGAAGTCACCGGGGGAGAAGATGGTGTCGAAGGCGGCCATGCTCGAGGTGATGACGGTGTATCCGGTTTGGAAGTTTCCTCTTCCGGTGCCTCGGTAGAGGTAGAGCTCCTTGGTGGGGGTGTAGCGGGCGATGACGTCGGTGGTGCCGTCGCCGTCGAAGTCGCCGGGGGAGAAGATGATGTCGAATCCTGACCAGGCGGATCCGATGGTGGTGTAGCTGGGGTTGAACATGGCGCCGTTGCCCTTGTAGAGGAAGATGTTCTTGTTCGGGCTGTAACGGGCCATGACATCCGGGTATCCGTCGCTGTTGAAGTCGCGTTGAGGGCCGGCTGGGATGGGTTGGGCAGGGCTGACATTGCTCTTCCAGGCGAGGGTTTCGCTGATCTGGCCCTGGAGGTAGCCGGTGTAGCTGGTTGTTCCGTTCTTGTGCGCGCCGATGCGGAGTGGGCCGGTGGCGTTCCATCCGTTGGGGTGAACGGCGGTGGCGACGTTGACGTCGTTGACGTAGAGGCCGAGTCGTCCGGATGTGCTCTGGTAGGAGATGGTGAGGCGGGTCCAGACGCCGATTTGCACACTGCCGGCCGCGGCTGCGGCGGTGTCCCAGGTTGCGGTGGTGGCGTCGGTGCGGGGCATGCCGACTCGCCAGCTGGCGTCGGAGGCTTCGGCCCAGAGCCTGAATCCTGCGGTGTTGACGCCGTCCTGTGAGATGACGGTGCCGCCGGTGGCGGTGGGTTTGACCCAGACGTTGACGGTGTAGTCGGCGTTGGTGGCAACGGCCGGCCCGGCCGTGGTGAGGGTGCTGTTGATGCCGTCGAGGGTGACGTTGGGGCTGAACACGTCGCCGCTGTTCCACGCGGCGTTGCCCGCCCCGGTGGCGGGCAGGGTGCTGACGTCGTCGGTGGCGACGTTGCTGCCACTGACGGGTCCGCCGTCCGCGTTGTTGAAGGGCCAGGCGTGATCGGCGGTGATCAACGTTCGGTTGGTGGAGGCGGTGATGACTCCGACGTCGGTGGTGAGGCCGGTGACGAGCCAAGGCGTGACCTTGGCGGACGCGTCGATGGTCCAGAGGTCCCCGGTGCCGTCGCCGTCGATGTCACCGCCCTGCAGGGTCAGGGACTTGCCGGTGTTCCAGCTGCTGTTGAGCAGGTGTTGGGTGTAGTGCAGGGTGTAGGTGCCGTCGTTGTCGTAGCGCAGGTTGTTCCAGAGGTAGAGCTTGCCGGTGGTGGCCTGCCAGAGGAACAGGCCGGTGCCGGTGGGGGTCAGGGCGGAGGTGATGGTCCAGGTGCTCCAGTCGTAGCCGCCTGTCGGAGTGGTCTGGGCGGCGAGCGTGTCGACCTGGCCGTAGCCGCCGATGCCGTCGAAGTTGGGGTAGTAGTTCAGGTAGTAGCCGTTGGCGTCGCCGGTGATGCCGATCAGGTCGGGGTAGGCGAGGCCACTGCGGTGTCCGGCGTTGGACAGTTGCAGCGGGTTGAGGAGTTGGTTGTCGATGAACGTGCCGGCGTTGATGCCGGTGTAGGTGCCGTCGAGTTGTGCCTGGATGGTGGAGCCGTCGCCGTTGCCCCGCAGGATGACCGCTTCCCCGGCGTGGGTGCCGGTGGGGTAGTAGGCGAGGACGTCCTGCAAGCCTTGGCCAGCGAAGCGTCCGGGCAGGATCTGCGCGCCGTTGAAGTCGGTCGGGCGTCCGGTCAGGAACACACCGTTGCCCCTGGCGCCGATGTTGGTGCCGATTCGGTTGACGCCGGAGATTCCGGCCCCGGCGCCGAGCCACAGGCCTGGTGCGAGGCCGTTCTTGGCGCCGGCGGTGACCAGGTCGGCGTTGCCGTCACCCGTGAAGTCACCGTCTGCGGCGTAGGCGGCCGGTGTCGAGTTGAAGGTGACCACGGCGTTGTCGCCGATGTTGCCGCCGGGGGACAGGCTGGTGACGGTCAGGGAATTGGTGAAGCGGGTCGGGGTGATGTTGATGGTGAGGCTGCCGTTGGTGGCGGGCAGGTTGCTGGGCGGGCCGGCGTTGAGCTGGTACAGGTAGCCGCTCGGCGTTGTGCCGGTGGTCGGCGGCGAGATGGTGATGGGAAAGGACTTGCCGATCTGGGTGCTGCCTTCGGCGGGGGTGGGC
>NZ_LEKG01000165.1:0-18179 GCF_001029515.1 Micromonospora sp. RV43
GGTCAGGGCTGGGGGTAGTGCTGGTCGTGGGCCTGCCTCGGGCCGCACACCGACGCGCGGGAGCACATCGAGCGGGAGCCGTCGGCGTCCAGCCGGACCGTGACCGCGTCGCGCGGGACACTGTGGCCGACCACCTTGCCCTCGCCCTGCGGAGTGGACACCCGGCTGCCGACCGCCGGGGCCGACTCCTGGAACTTCTGGTACAGCGGGTGCTCGTACTTCAGGCAGCACATCAGCCGCCCGCACGCCCCGGAGATGCGCAGCGGGTTGAGCGGCAGGTCCTGGTCCTTCGCCATCCGGATGGTCACCGGCTCGAAGTCGGTGAGGAACGTGGCGCAGCACAGGTCGCGCCCGCAGGAACCGATGCCGCCCTGCACCCGGGCGGAGTCGCGGGCGGACAGCTGCCGCAGCTCGACCCGGCAGTGCAGCGTGGCGCCCAGGTCGCGGACCAGCGAGCGGAAGTCGACGCGGTGCGGCGCGGTGAAGTAGATGGTGGTGCGGTCACTGCCGTTCTCCGGCGTGGCCAGGACGTGGTCCACGGCGACCACCTTCATCGGCAGGCCGTGTTCGCGGATCAGCCGCTTGGCGGCGACCTTCGCCTCGGCCTTGCGCCGGCGCAGCATCTCGTCGCGGCGCAGGTCGTCGTCGCCGGCGATCCCTGCGAGTTTCGGGAAGCTGTCGGTGTCCTCGCTGACCCACTGCGCGGCCCACACGCACTCGGCCACCTCGGGCCCCTCGTCGGTGGGCACCAGCACCCGGTCGCCCACCTGCGGGCGCAGCTCGCCCGGGTCGAGGTAGTAGAGGCGCCCGTACCGGTTGAAGCTGACCGCGCAGAGCATGCCCATACGCCACACCCTACGCGGATCGACGACCGCCGCACGGCGCACCTGTCGCCGCCCGGTCACCCACCGCAGCGATCATCGACCTCGACCCGGCCGAACCGGCCCCATCGCCTCGCCCGGACGGCTGAATCTCCGGCGGGCCCCTGACAAACACCGCCCGGGCGCGTTGAGTGAAGGCATACCTGCGGGGGGTGCAGGGGAAGGCCACGGCGCCGCCGCCGTCACCCGGCCACGGCCGGTCCGGTGCGCGGCGCCGTGGACCGTCAGTAGCCGATCCGGGTGGTGCCGCCGTAGCGCGGAGCGGTGGTGGCGCGGTCCCGCCACGGCGTCTCGGCCAGGCTCGGCCCCCACTGGCGCAGCAGCGTCTCCGCGCCGTCGTAGGCCACCCCGAGCACACCCAGGACCCTCGTCGCGATCTCGGCCGCCGCCGACGCCCCGGCCCGTCCGGCCTCGGCGCCGGGCCGCGTCGCCGCGTGCACCGCGACCGCCTCGGCCGAGCCCAGCACCTCGGCCAGCGCCCGGGCCAGCGCCGCCCGGCTGCCCTCCACCCAGCCGGCCAGCGCGTCGGCGTAGCCCGCTGTCGACTCCAGCCGCCCCACCAGGCTGTCCGGCCCCTCGTCCAGGTGCCGCATCAGGGCGGCACGTGCCTCGTCGTACGCCGACGCGGCAGCGCCGGACCAGGCGACCTGGTCGGCCAGCAGCGCGCAGGTGTCGTCGTACCCCCGGACGAGCCGGCGCACCGCGTGGCCGGCGCCGGTCAGCGGCGCGGGATGCAGGTCGAGGAACTCGCGCACGGCCGCGCCGGGAAGCACCTGCATGCGGCGCAGCAGCGGCCAGAGCCGGTGCCCCTCGGGCGCGCCGGCGGCCAGCAGCGTGTCGACGCGGGCGAGCAGGTCGAGCCCCGGCTCGGCGAGGCGGTCGAGCGCGTCCATCAGGCCTCCCGGGCCAGCCGCCGGGCGACCGCGTCGTCGGCGGCGGCGTAACGGTCGGCGGCGCTGCGCAGCGCCGCCGCTGCGGCGGCCAGCCGGACGGCGGCGGCCTGCGCCTCGCGCGCCCGGTCGGCGGTGGCCACTGTCCACTGGCGGTGCAGCGCACGGCCCACCTCACCGGGGCGGCCGGCGGCGTGCGCGCCGAACGCGGGATGCGGCGGGTCGGTGGCGGTCACCGTGCGGGACAGGGTGGCGAGGGTCGCGCCGGCCTCGTCGAGACGGGCGGCCAGGGCACGCAGCGTCTCCATGTCAGGCCCCCGCCAGCGGCCGGTACGCCGCGAACGTCTCGTTGTGCAGCTTCTCCCGCGCCCACTGGGCCGCGTCGGCGGCGGCCGTCACAGCGGCCTGCACCGAACCGGCCACGTCGCGCGGGCTGCGGTGGTGCAGCGGGCCGAGGAAACGCACGTCGGTGATGCGCCCGCCGGCGGTCACCACCACCTCGACGAGCCCGTCGGGTGAGCGGACGGTGACCTCGACCGTCGCGACCGCCTGGTCGAACTCGGCCTGCAGGTTCTCGATCCGGCGGTAGCGCCGCACCGCCTCCTCGATCCAGGCCTCGTCGATCTCGCCCCGCGGCATCGGCGGACTCCTCCCGGCCGGTCGGCCCGACCCTCACTGAGCGTGCCGCCTCGGTCACCGCGGCATCACCGGACCGTACCGCACGCCAATCGCGCGTGTCGATGCCCTGTGGACAGTGCGGAAAGTGCCCGGCTCAGCCGCGCCAGAGGGCCAGCATCATCGCCTCCACGGCGATCCGCGGCTTGACGTTGGCCTCGATCGCCGCGCGGCACTCCAGCACCGCCTCCAGGCGGCGCAGCGAGCCCTCGGCGTCCCACTTCTGCGCGCCCGCACCGGCGAGCGACGCCGTGTCGGTGTGCACCGGGGCGACCGGCGCCCGCCACGCCATGGTGAGCGCGTCCCGGTAGAACCCGGCCAGGTCGACCAGGGCGCGGTCGAGCGCGTCCCGCTGGGCACGGGTGGCCCGCGACTTCTGCCGCTTCTCCAGATCCTTGAGCTGACCGGCCGCGCCGCGCATGGCGCCGGCTGCGCCCCGGCCGGTGCCGCCCGCGCCGAGCGCGGTCTGCAACGCCGTACGCTCCGCCTCGTCGATCTCCGCGACGGACGCGGCGGCCTCCGCCTCGGCGGCCTCGATCAGCGCCGAGGCCGCGTCGAACGCCGCGCCCACGCCGGTCAGCCGACGCGGTACGGCCAGCACCGCGTCACGACGCTGCCGGGCCTCCGGGTCGCGGGCCAGCCGCCGGGCCCGGCCCACGTGCCCCTGCGCCGCCGCGGCGGCCCACTCGGCCACGTCCGGCGCGACGCCGTCGCGGCGGACCAGCACCTCGGCCACCGCTGCGGGCGGCGGCTGCCGCAGGGGTACGACGCGGCAGCGCGACCGGATGGTCACGGAGATGTCGTCCGGGTGGGTGGACGGGGCGCAGAGCAGGAAGACGGTACGCGGCGGCGGCTCCTCGATCGCCTTGAGCAGCGCGTTGCCGGCGGCCTCGGTGAGCCGGTCGGCGTCCTCGATGATCACGACCTGCCACCGGCCGCCGGACGGCGCACTGGCCGCCCGCAGCACCAGCGCGCGCATCTCGCCGACGCCGATGGACAGGCCCTCGGGCACCACGAGGCGGACGTCCGCGTGGGTGCCGGCGAGCGTGGTGTGGCAGCCGGGGCAGGTGCCGCACCCGGTGCCGTGCACGCACTCCAGCGCGGCGGCGAACGCGCGGGCGGCCACCGAGCGGCCCGATCCGGGCGGTCCGGTGAAGATCCAGGCATGGGTCATGCCGCCGCCCGGGTCGGCCGGCGCAGCCGGGCCCGGGTCGCCGTCGTGCTCCTCGGCGAGCGCGTCGAGGTCGTCGTGCCCGCCCGCGGGGGACGTCACCGGCGCGCGCAGCAGGGCGGCGGCCGAGGCGGCGGCCCGCCGCAGCATGGCCACCGCCTCGTCCTGCCCGACCAGATCGCCGAAGACGTCGGTCATCGTCGGGGTTGCTCCATCGTCACCAGCTCCGCGTCGGATAACTCGGGCTGGACCGAGGTGTCCGGGCCCTGCGCCGGACGGGGGTGCACGATGCCGGCCGGGTCGGCGAGCAGCTCGCCCACCCGGCGGGCGACCGCGTCGGCGGTCTCGTCGATCGGGCGGGACGCGTCGAGCACCAGGTAGCGCTTCGGGTCACCGGCGGCGAGGTCGAGGAAGGCGTACCGGACCCGCTCGTGGAACGTCAGCGACTCGGCCTCCAGCCGGTCGGTGCCCTCGTTGCGGTCCTCGACCCGGCTCAGGCCGGTACGCGGCTCGACGTCGAGCAGAACCACCAGGTCGGGCTTGAGGCCGCCGGTGGCCCAGGACGAGAGCCAGGAGACCTCGTCCACCGGGAGCGTCCGGCCGGCGCCCTGGTAGGCGAGCGACGAGTCGACGTACCGGTCGCTGATCACCACCGCGCCCCGCACCAGCGCCGGGCGGACGACAGTGGCCACGTGGTGCGCCCGGTCGGCGGCGTAGAGCAGCGCCTCGGCGCGCGGCGACGGCGCCTCGTCGGGGGCGGTGCCGAGCACCAGGGAGCGAATCCGCTCGCCGACCGGCGTGGCGCCCGGCTCGCGGGTGACCACCACGTCGCGGCCCTGCGCGCGCAGCCGGTCGGCGAGCTGGGCGAGCTGGGTGGACTTGCCTGCGCCCTCGCCGCCCTCGAAGACCACGAACAGGCCGCTGGAGACGAACGGCTCGGCCGGCATCAGCGGACGGCCCCGGATCGAGCCCCAGAGGTCCGCGAGGACCGGTACGCCCTTCTTGTCGTCCATCTGGCCGAACGCGCTGATCCCGGCGATGATTCCGGCCGCGCCGGCGGCGAGCAGCAGCAGGCGGGTGGAGGAGATGGAGATGCCCAGGTCGGCGATGGTGAGCTGGCGGGAGCCGCCGACGCCGACCAGGAGGCTGCTGAGCGCGATGGCCAGGATCAGCACCAGCCGGGTGCCGATCTGCACCACCGCGAACACCCGGCCGCGCACCTCGTCGGCTACCTCGCCGCCGAGCAGCGTGGTGCCGGCCAGGAACGCCATGCCGGCGCCCGCGCCGACCAGGATCGCGCCGAGGATGGCCATGGACAGGTGGATGGCGAAGGCGAGCACCAGCACCGAGGCGCTGGCGAGCACGATGCTCATGCCGAACCAGCGGCGGCGGGACATGTCCCGCACGATCATCGGCCCGAGCCCGATGCCGAGCGCCAGACCGACGAAGATCGCGCCGAAGAGCAGCGAGAACGCGGCGTCACCGGCGCCGAGCGAGTTGGCGAAGAACTTGCCCGTGCCGACCACGATCCCGCCGCCGGCGAACGCGCCGAAGATGCCCAGCACCAGGCCACGGACGAGCGGGGTCTGGCCGATGTATTTCCAGCCCTCGGAGAACTGCCGGAACATGCTCTGCTCGGTGCGCTCCGCCTCGCCGCGCTGGGCCTCGCTGATCTCCTTGATCCCGAACGCCACCACGAGCGCGGTGGCCAGGCGGGAGAGGGCGTTGAACCAGAGCGCGAGCTGGGCCGGTTCGGCCCAGTTCGGCAGGTCGCCGCCGAACGCGCCGGGCAGGCCGCGGGTCAGCACGGCCAGGGCGATGGCCGCCGCGACCGGCGTCAGGCCGTACGTGGTGATCAGCGTGAGCTGGTTCGCCGCCTCCAGCCGGGTACGCGGGATGAGGTTGGGGACCGCCGCCTCCTTGGCCGGGATCCACAGCAGGGTGATCGACTCGATCAGGAACGTGGCGATCAGCGCCCAGCCGACCACCAGCCCGCCCGCGGCGCCGGTGAGCGCGTACAGCGGGATCGAGGCGAACAGCACGAAGCGCAGCAGGTCGCAGATGACCATGGTCCACCGGCGGTCGAACCGGTCGGCGAACACACCCGCCACCGGGCCGAGCACCAGCGCCGGGAGCAGCCGGATCGCGGTCACGCCACCGAACGCGGCGCCCTGGGCGGTGCTGCCGGAGACCTGGGAGGCGGCGAACAGCGCGGTGGCGAGCAGGCCGAGCCAGTCACCGAAGGAGGCGGCACTGAGCACGATCCACAGCCTGCGGAACGGCCGGATGCGCAGCACCGACCGGATGGCGGCGGCACCGGAGTGGTCGGCGGCTGTCCCGGGCGACGACACGCCGGGCGACTCGCCGTTGTTCTGGCTTTCGATGGCCGTACCTCCACGTGCCGGCCCAGGTCTGGGCATCCCCGGTGGAACACTCTAGTCGCGCAGGAAGGGTCGTCCCCCGCGACATTCACCTGCTCGCCGAGCCTAGGCCGCCGGGACCACCGCCCGCAGCCCGGACAGACGCGAGGGTATTTCGCATTGCCGTCCAGACAGTTAGCGTGCAGACGTGGCCATCGACCGTGACAAACTTCGCGATCGTCTCGACCGGGCGACCGCTCACCTCGACCCGCCGTACGCCGTCGTCGACCTCACCGCGTTCGACGCCAACGCCGAGGCGCTCGCCGGCCGGTCCGGCGGCAAGCCCCTGCGCGTGGCGAGCAAGTCGGTACGCGTCCGCGAGCTGCTGACCCGGGCGCTCAAGCGGCCCGGATGGCACGGCGTGATGGCCTTCACGCTGCCCGAGGCGCTGTGGCTGGTCCGCTCCGGGGTCAGCGACGACGTGCTCGTGGCGTACCCGACGGCCCACCGGGGCGGCCTCGCCGAACTGGCCGCCGACCCGGCGCTCGCCGACGCGGTGACCTTGATGATCGACGACACCGCACAGCTCGACCTGATCGACCGGGTGTGCCCGCCCGCACGCCGCCCCGCGCTGCGGATCTGCCTCGACCTGGACGCCTCCTGGCGCCCGCTGGGGGGCCGGGTGCACGTCGGCGTGCGCCGCTCCCCGGTGCACAGCGCCACGGCGGCCGGCGCGCTCGCCGCCGCCGTCGCCGGCCGGCCGGGCTTCCGGCTGGTCGGCCTGATGTCGTACGAGGCACAGATCGCCGGCCTGGGCGACGCGCCGCCCGGACAGGCGGTGCTCGGCTCGGCGATCCGGGTCGCGCAGCGCGGGTCGTACCGCGAACTGCTGGCCCGCCGCTCCGCCGCGGTCAGCGCGGTCCGGGAGCACGCCGACCTGGAGTTCGTCAACGGCGGCGGCACCGGCAGCGTGGCCGCCACCAGCGCGGACCCCGCAGTCACCGAGGTCACCGCGGGCTCCGGCCTGTACGGGCCGACGCTGTTCGACGCGTACCGTGCCTGGCGGCCCACCCCGGCGGCGTTCTTCGCCTGCGCGGTGGTCCGCCGCCCGGCGCCCGGGCTGGCGACGGTGCTCGGTGGCGGCTGGATCGCCTCCGGCCAGGCGGCGACCAGCCGGCTGCCCCGGCCCTGGCTGCCGGACGGGCTGAAGCTGCTCGGCGCGGAGGGCGCCGGCGAGGTGCAGACCCCGCTGGCCGGGAAGGCCGCCGACGGCCTGCGCGTCGGCGACCGGGTGTGGTTCCGCCACGCCAAGGCGGGCGAGCTGTGCGAGCACGTCAACGAGGTGCACCTGGTCGAGGGGGACGCGGTGGTCGCCACCGTGCCGACCTACCGGGGCGAGGGGCACGCCTTCCTCTGAGCCGCCCCGCGGCTCTGCCCCACCACGTGACGACGGCGGGCCCCGACGCACTCTCAGAACCCGCCGTTCAACGTGCCGCTCAGCCCTGGTGGGCGGCCTCCGTGGGGGCGTTCACCTGCCGGTGCAGGTACTCCCGGATGAGCGCCTTCGCCTCGACCAGCACCCGCTCGTCGCCGTCGGTGCGGCGGCGGAAGGCGAGCTTGATCAGGGCATCAGCGGCCTCCACCGCGACCTCCAGGTGGAACCGCAGGTCGGGCACCCCGGCCAGGCCGAAACGCTCGGTGAGTACGCGGGCGAGCTGCTCCGCGATGACCCCGTTGTTGTCCCGCTGGTCGTCCAGCAGGTGCAGGTCGACCACGTCGCCGAAGTGCAGGGTACGGAAGCCGGGAACGGTGCGGTGCATCGAGATGTACTCGTCGATCGCCGCGTCGACCCCGTCCCACCAGTGGGTCAGGTCGTCCGAGGAGAACCGCTCGTCGAGCCGCTGGAGGTAGGACTCCATGGTGCGCAGGGTCAACGCCTGCACGATCGCCCGCTTGTCCGGAAAGAACTGGTAGACCGACCCGATCGCCACCTCGGCACGCTCGGCGAGCAGGGTCGTGGTCAGCCCTTCGTACCCCACCTCGTCGACGAGCTCGGCGCAGGCGTCCAGCATCCGCTGGACCCGCGCGACACTTCGACCCTGCACCGGTACTCGACGCAGCGGCCCGGTCGTGGCGGCTGGTGTGGACACTCGGCGCCACCCCCCTTCGACGGATGAACATATCTGCACGTCACGAGTCTGTGACTACCGGTACAACGAGCCGGGCTCGATTGCGGTATTTACCAGGCACAACGTTCCTGATATGAATTCAGTTCATATTCATGTCGAGGAGTGGCCGCGATGACCGGTACCACCGCCACCTGGTCCAACTGGGCCGGCAACCAGCACAGCACCGCGCTCCTCACCGTGCGCCCGCGTAGCGTCTCCGACGTCGTCGAGGCGGTCCGCCAGGCCGCCGCGGCGGGCCGGACCGTCCGGGCCACCGGCAGCGGCCACTCGTTCACCGCCACCGCCGTCGCCGACGGGCACCGGATCGACCTCGCCGAGCTGGAGACCGACGTCACAGTCGACGTGGCGCGCCGCTTGGTCACCGTACCGGCCGGGATGACGTTGCACACGCTCAACGATCTGCTCGCCGGGCACGGCCTCGCGATGCCGAACCTCGGCGACATCGACGCCCAGACCATCGCCGGTGCGCTGTCGACAGGCACCCACGGCACCGGGGCGAAGCTGGGCTGCCTGTCCACCTTCGTGGCCGGGCTGACGCTGGTCACCGGCACCGGCGAGGTGCTGCGCTGCTCGGCCGAGGAGAACCGCGACGTCTTCGACGCCGCCCGGGTCGGGCTCGGCGCGGTGGGCGTGCTGGTCGAGGTCACGCTGCGCTGCGTGGACGCCTTCGTGCTGCGCGCGCACGAACGCCCGGCCCCGCTCGCCGAGGTGCTCGACGACCTGCCCGGCCTGTACGAGGCGCACGACCACGCCGAGTTCTACTGGTTCCCGTACACCGACCGGGTGCAGGTCAAGACCAACGACCGGGTACCCGCCGACGACCAGCCACTGCCCGGCTGGCGCGGCTGGCTGGACGACGAGTTCCTCTCCAACACCGTCTTCGCCGGCGCCTGCCGCCTCGGCCGCGCCGTACCCGCCCTCGCACCCCGGATCAGCGCCGTCTCCGCCCGCGCGCTCACCGAACGCACCTACACCGGCCGCTCCGACCGCGTGTTCTGCACGCCGCGCCGGGTCCGCTTCGTGGAGATGGAGTACGGGCTGCCACGCGAGGCGCTGCCCACCGCGCTGGCCGAACTGCGCCGGATCGTGGACCGGCTTCCGTTCAAGGTGCTGTTCCCGGTCGAGGTGCGGTTCACCGCCGCCGACGACATCTGGCTGTCCCACTCGTACGGGCGCGACTCCGCGTACATCGCCGTGCACCAGTACGTGGGCATGCCGTACGAGCCGTACTTCCGCGCGTTCGAGCAGGTGGCGACGGAGTTGGGCGGCCGCCCGCACTGGGGCAAGCTGCACTGGCGCGACGCGGAGTCACTGGCCACCGCCTACCCGAGATTCGCCGACTTCCAGTCCGTCCGCTCCCGCCTCGACCCCTCCCACATCTTCCAGAACCCCTACTTGTCCCAGGTCCTGGGCGCCTGAAGATCTTGGAAGGAAAGGGCCCTCATGGGGGCCCTTTCCTTCCAAGATCTCGGCTTGGCCTTAGCCTCGCCAGCCGGCCGCCCGCAGGGCGGCGCGGAGTTGGGCGATCACCTCTTCGGGATGGGCGCGCAGGGCCCAGGCGGGGAACCGGAGAACCCGGTCGCCCTCGACCCACAGGTCGTTCTGCCGGCGCATGTCCGCCCACGCGTGCGCCGGATCCAGATGCTGGCCGCCGTCCACCTCGACGTGCACGCGCCACTGCTCGAAATACGCGTCGAGGTAGCGCCGCCGCCCCGCGGAATCCCGGCGGACCACCTGTCGGGTCGGCTCGGGCAGCCCGGCGCCGCGTACGAGTGTGAGCAGATCCAGTTCGCCCAGGGAGTGCGCACCGCCGGCCGCATCGGTGGCGGTGGACAGGATCAGCTGCCGACGGCGGATCCGGGGCATCCGCTCCACCACCTCGTGCAGGTCGTCGCCACCGACCAGCCGTTGCTGAAAGGCAGCCGCGACGATCGCGCGGGCCTGCGTGTCGGTCGGCGCCCACTGCGCGGCGTCGACGATCGATCGAACCGCCGTCGTCCGGGGCGGCGCCGCCACCGGCACCACGTCGGAGCCGGGCAGGTGCGTCGTCCGGTGCGCCAGCACGCCGGCCGGAAGCGGGGATCGACGGGTCGCGGCGGGCAGGAGCAGATGGACCACCCGGCTCGGGAACCCCCGCAGCCCGCCCGCCTGTGCGGCGGTCACGCCACCCAGGAGTGCGGTGGGACCGGCTGCCAGCACCGCGATCCACCGGAGTTGCGCGGGACCGACCGGGCCGTTGTGCGCGACGAGAACCGCGCGATGCGCCTGTCGCCACCGGGTGACGACCGGCCGGTGGCGCCGGGCCCTTCGCGCGCTTCTCGGCCAGCATCTCCGACGCCTGCTCCAGCGTCAGTTCCTCCGGCGTCTGCCCGCGCCGCAGCGACGCGTTGAACTCGCCGTCGGTCACGTACGGCCCGAAGCGCCCGTCCTTGATCACCAGCGGCTTCTCGGTGAGCGGGTCGTTGCCCATCTCCCGCAGCGGCGGCGCGGCGGCCCGGCGCTGACGCGTCTTCGGGGCGGCGAGCAACGCCAGCGCCTCGTCCAGCGTGACTGTGAACATCTTGTCTTCCGAGTCCAGCGAGCGGAACTCGTCACCGCGCTTGACGTACGGGCCGTAGCGGCCGTTGTTGGCGAACACCTCGACGCCGTCCGGGGCCACGCCGATCAGCCGGGGCAGGCGCAGCAGCTGCAACGCCTGCTCCAGGGTGAGGCTGTCCGGCGTCTGCGAGCGCAGCAGCGAGGACTTGCGCTCGCCGCTCGCCACATACGGGCCGAACCGGCCGGACTTGAGCACGATCGGCTCGCCGGTCGACGGGTCGTCGCCGAGCTTGCGCTCACCGCCGCCGCCGAGGAACAGCTCGTGCACCTTCTCCGGGGTCAGCTCGTCCGGCGCCAGGCCCTCCGGGATCGGCGCCCGGTCACCCTGCGAGCCGCTCTCCTCGCCCTCACCCGGGGCCGCCGGTGCCGGCGTCGGCGCCTGCTGCTCGCCGGGCAGCGCCCGCTGGAGGTACGGCCCGTACCGGCCGACCCGGACGACGACCTCGCGGCCCTCGTCGTCGGTGAACAGCGGGATGGAGTTGACGCTGCGCGCGTCGATCTCGCTGAGGTTCTCGGTGACCAGCTTCTTCAGGCCACCGGCGTGCGCGATGGCCTGGTCGCCGGTGCCGTTGGTGCTGCCGAAGTAGAAGGAGGTGAGGAAGTCGACGGCGGCGTGGTCACCACCGGCGATCTCGTCCAGCTCGTTCTCCATGCTGGCGGTGAAGTCGTAGTCGATCAGGCGCGGGTAGTGCCGCTCCATCAGCCCGATCACCGCGAACGCCAGGAACGACGGGATCATGGCCTGGCCGCGCTTCACCACGTACCCGCGGTCCTGGATCGTCTGCATGATCGACGCGTACGTGGAGGGCCGGCCGATGCCCAGCTCTTCGAGGGCCTTGACCAGCGACGCCTCGGTGTAGCGGGCGGGCGGCTGGGTGTGGTGGCCCTGCGCGGCCAGCTCGTCGGCGGTCAGCGGCTGGTCCTTGACCAGCGTGGGCAGCCGCCGCTCGGCGTCCTCGGCCTCGGCGTTCTCGTCGTCGCTCGACTCGACGTACGCGCGCAGGAAGCCCGGGTCGGTGATGGTCTTGCCGGTCGCGCCGAAGTCGGCCTCCTCCTGGGCGGAGGAGACGGCGCGGATGCGCACCGACACGCTGGAGCCGACCGCGTCGGTCATCTGCGAGGCGATGGTGCGCCGCCAGATCAGCTCGTAGAGCTTGAACTCCTCGGCGGACAGCTCCTTGGCCACCTCGCCCGGGGTGCGGAAGTTGTCGCCGGCGGGGCGGATCGCCTCGTGCGCCTCCTGGGCGTTCTTCACCTTGCCGGTGTAGCGGCGCGGCTCCGGCGGCACGCTGCGCTCGCCGTACAGCTCGACGATCTGCCGGCGGGCCGCCGTGATGGCCGTCTCGGACAGGTTCACCGAGTCGGTACGCATGTAGGTGATGTAGCCGTTCTCGTACAGGCGCTGCGCGGTGCGCATCGTCTGCTGCGACGAGAACCGCATCTTGCGGGCCGCCTCCTGCTGGAGCGTGGAGGTGATGAACGGCGCGTACGGGCGGCGGCGGTAGGGCTTCTCCTCGACCCGGGTGACGGTGAACGGCTGGTCGGCCAGGCGGGCCGCCAGGCCCCGGGCCCCGCCCTCGTCGAGGTGGACGACACCCGCACCGGGGCGAACGCGACCCGTGGTCGGCTCGAAGTCCTTGCCGGTGGCGATCCGGTCACCGTTGAGCGCGACGAGCGTGGCGTTGAACGTCCGCGGGCCCTCGCCCGGCTTCGCCACGGCGAGCGTGGCCAGGATGTCCCAGTACTCGGCGGTGCGGAACGCCATCCGCTGGCGCTCCCGCTCGACCACGATGCGCGTCGCCACCGACTGCACCCGGCCCGCCGACAGCTTCGGCATGACCTTCTTCCACAGCACCGGCGAGACCTCGTAGCCGTAGAGGCGGTCGAGGATGCGCCGCGCCTCCTGGGCGTCGACCAGGTCGCGGTCGATCTCCCGGGGGTTCGCCACTGCGGCCTGGATGGCCGGCTTGGTGATCTCGTGGAAGACCATCCGCTTGACCGGCACCTTGGGCTTGAGCGTCTCCACCAGGTGCCAGGCGATGGCCTCGCCCTCGCGGTCCTCATCCGTCGCCAGGAAGATCTCGTCGACCTCCTTGGCCAGCTTCACCAGCTTGCTGATCTGCTGCTTACGGTCGGGCGAGACCACGTAGAGCGCGTGGAAGCCGTTGTCGACGTCGACGCCGAGGCGCGCCCAGGGCTCACCCTTGTACTTCGCCGGGACGTCGGCGGCGTTGCGGGGCAGGTCCCGGACGTGGCCGAAGCTGGCCTCCACGACGTACCCCGGGCCGAGGTAGCCCGAGATCGTCTTGGCCTTCGCCGGTGACTCGACGATGACCAGACGGGTGGTTCCAGCGTTGCTCGGCACGTCTCTCCCCGACCTCACTCCTACGCCATGCCCGCTTCGGGCCGTGTTGCGCCACCCGGACCACAGGCGGTCCGGATGTCCAACGTAACGCGCCGTCCGCGTTCCGGGTTTCGTGGGCGGCAAACGGGCCGCCCTCCCGGCGACCGCCGGCCGCACCCTGCCGGACGGCGTCACGGTACACCGTGGGTAGGGCGACAGGCGGGTCACTGTGACGATCGCGTACCCCCGGCGGAGCCCTCCCCGGGTGTCCGGCTTCGGACAGCGGCGGTCAGCCCCGGGAGCCCGGCCAGTCCGCCACCGGCGCCGTCGCCGGCCGTTCCCCCACCAGCTCGGCGAGCCGCGACATCCGCCGTCCGCCGATCCGGAACGCGGGCCCGCCCTCGTCCGGCTCCACGAACGCGGCCGGCAGACCCACCGCCGCCAGCGCGGCGCGGACCACCGGCCAGGACTGCTCCTCGGCCGGTCCGAGCCGCAGCCGGAATCCGGCCGGCTCGGCCGTGCCGGCGGCGGCCGCCCAGAGGCGCAGCCGCCGCCCGTCCAGGTGGAAGCGGGCCGGTGGCCGCTTCGCCGCGCCGCGCAGCCAGGCCCGCGCGAGCGGCGCCAGCATGCTCGTGTACGCGGTGCGCACCCGGTGCCGCCCGTCCTCGGTCGGCTCCCAGCTCGCCGGCACACCCCGGGCGCCCAGCTCGGCCACCAGCACGTGCACCCGCCAGGCGGCGTCGACCACCACGGAGATCCGGGCCGTGCCGCCCATCCGCCCCACCTCACCCGGCCCGGCGAGCAGGCCGGCGAGGTCCGCCAGCGCGGGATCGGCCGCCTCGGTGGAGAACAGCGAGGGCTGGCGGGCCGGTTTCGGGGTGGGAGGGGTCAGCGACACTCCGGGACCTCGTCGAAGGCCTCTTTCAGCTCGGTCGAGTTGAGTTTGCTGGTGTCCAGCGCGCTCGCGTCGTACTCCTTGTTGAGCGTGTCCACGGCGGCGCGCACGCCGTCGTAGAACGGACCGGCCTGGGCGGTGTCGAGCCGGTCGATGGCGGACCGGGCCCGGCCGTACGCGTCACGCATCTTGCTCAGCGACCCCAGGAACCCGGCGGACACCTCGGCGCCGCGTTCGGCCTCGGGCACGCCCGCCTCCTCGACCTTGCGCCGGGCCGTCTCGCTGGCCTGCTCGGCACCGGCGAAGAGCCGGACCAGGTTCTCCTTGGCCTGCGCCGGGGTGGTCTGCGCGGTCATCTGCTGCTGCGTGCTGCTGGTCAGCTTGGAGATCTCCGCGCGCCACGGGGTGAGCGCCTGGCACACCGACGCGGCCCAGACCCGGGGGTTGGGACCGCCACCGCACCCGGCGACCACGAGGACCAGCGTGGCCAGGACCACCGTGAGCTTTCCGGCGGTTGCCGCCCGGCGCGTACGCATGCGATGCAGCGTACGACCTCCGGGCGGAACCGCCACCGGTCAGGTTTGCCGGGCACGGGGTTCCCGGCCGGCCGGGGCCGGCCGGGAACCGTCGCGTGCGATCAGGCGTTCACCGTCTCCGGACGCTGGTCCGGGGTGCCGGCCCCGCTGTCCTCGTCGGTCATCGCCACACCCTTGCGCTTGCTGAACACCACTGCGGCCGCGATGATCAGCGCGGCCACCACGGCGATCGTGATGCGCAGCGCCGGGTTCTTGTCGTCGCCCACGCTCCAGGCCACCACGGCCGGGGCGATCAGCAGCGAGACCAGGTTCATCACCTTGATCAGCGGGTTGATCGCCGGGCCGGCGGTGTCCTTGAACGGGTCACCGACGGTGTCGCCGATGACGGTGGCGGAGTGCGCGTCGGAGCCCTTGCCGCCGTACGCGCCGTCCTCCACCAGCTTCTTGGCGTTGTCCCAGGCGCCACCGGAGTTGGCCAGGAACACCGCCATCAGCGTGCCCGCGCCGATCGCGCCGGCCAGGTACGCGGCCAGCGCGCCCGGGCCGAGGCCGAAGCCGACAGCGATCGGGGCCAGGATGGCCAGCAGGCCGGGGGTCATCAGCTCGCGCTGCGCGTCCCGGGTGCAGATGTCCACGACCTTGCCGTACTCGGGCCGCTGGGTGCGGTCCATGATGCCGGGCAGTTCGCGGAACTGGCGGCGTACCTCCATCACCACGGCGCCGGCCGAGCGGGAGACCGCGTTGATGGCCAGGCCGGAGAAGAGGAAGACCACCGCCGCGCCGATGATCAGGCCGACCAGGTTGCGCGGGTTGGACACGTTGAGCGAGTTGAGGATCTCGGTGCCGACGTCGCCCACGCCCGCGTCCTCGTACGCCGAGCGCAGCGTGTCGGTGTACGAGCCGAACAGCGCGGTGGCGGCCAGCACCGCCGTGGCGATCGCGATGCCCTTGGTGATCGCCTTGGTGGTGTTGCCGACGGCGTCCAGCTCGGTGAGCGTCCGCGCGCCGTGCTCGTCGATGTCGCCGGACATCTCGGCCACGCCCTGCGCGTTGTCGGAGATCGGGCCGAACGTGTCCATCGCGACGATGACGCCGACGGTGGTGAGCAGGCCGGTGCCGGCCAGCGCGACCGCGAACAGCGACAGCGTGATCGAGCTGCCGCCGAGCAGGAACGCGCCGAAGACGCCGGCGCCGATCAGCAGCGCCGAGTAGACGGCCGACTCCAGGCCGACGCTGATGCCGGCGAGGATGACGGTGGCCGGGCCGGTCTGCGAGCTCTTGCCGATGTCCTGCACCGGGCGCCGGTTGGTCTCGGTGAAGTAGCCGGTCAGCGCCTGGATCGCGGCGGCCAGCACGATACCGATCACGACCGCGCCGATGGCGACCAGCCGCGGGTTGCGGTCGACGTCGGTCAGCCCGCCCTCCAGCTCGGCGAACGTGGCCGGCAGGTACGCGAACGCGGCGATCGCGACGAGCACCGCGGCGATCAGCGCGGACAGGTAGAAGGCCCGGTTGATCGCGGTCAGGCCGTTGCGGTCGCTGGCGCGCAGCCGGGTGATGAAGACGCCGACGATCGCGACCAGCACGCCGATGGTGGAGATGATCAGCGGGAAGACCAGGCCGGTCTCGCCGAACGCGGCCCGGCCGAGGATCAGCGCCGCGACGAGCGTGACCGCGTACGACTCGAACAGGTCGGCGGCCATGCCGGCGCAGTCGCCCACGTTGTCGCCCACGTTGTCGGCGATGGTGGCGGCGTTGCGCGGGTCGTCCTCCGGGATGCCCTGCTCGACCTTGCCGACCAGGTCGGCGCCCACGTCGGCGGCCTTGGTGAAGATGCCGCCGCCGACCCGCATGAACATGGCGAGCAGCGCGGCGCCGAAGCCGAAGCCCTCCAGCACGGTCGGGGCGTCACCCCGGAAGATCAGCACGACCAGCGCCGCACCGAACAGGCCGAGGCCGACGGTGAGGAAGCCGACCACGCCGCCGGTGCGGAAGGCGATCTTCATGGCGGCCTCGCGGCCGCCTTCCCGCTCCCGCGCGGCCGCTGCCACCCGCAGGTTGGCGCGGGTGGCCAGCCACATGCCGGCGCCGCCGATGAACGCGCTGAACAGCGCACCCACCACGAAGAACGCCGAGCGGCCGGCCTTCACGAGCGTTTCGTTGCCGTCGGTGTCGTGCACCGGCAGCAGGAAGAGCAGCACGACGGCGATCACCACGAAGATCGCCAGCGTGCGGAACTGCCGCAGCAGGTACGCCGACGCGCCCTCCTGCACCGCGCCGGAGATCTCCTGCATGTTGGTGGTTCCCTTACCGGCCGCCAGGACCGCCCTGGTGAGGGCGGCCGCGAAGACGAGCGCCACCAGCGCGATGACCGCGGCGATGACGACGTACGTCACGTTGGCTCCGGTAAGGGACAGTGCGCCGCCGTCGGCGGCCAAGGTCCCGGACATCTATGTCCTCCTGTACCGAACAACTCGCGCCGACCTGTGGAGACGCACGGGCCGACGCCTGGATGCGGACTCGCAAGCGCGCGCCGACCCACTCCGGCGGACCAGCGATGAACTCCCGTTCCCGCTGGCTACGGGACGGGATCACTTGCTGACAACCCGCGTACTGTAGCCCTCCGGCGTGGCGGAGGTCACACCGAGGGGGCACCGTGTCTCGATGATCTTCGTAACTGTGTTATGCGAAGAAATCTGATATATGGCGCGGCCAATACGACGAGGCCGCGCTCCCCCTTCGGGGAGCGCGGCCTGCGTGTGCGTTTCGGGTCAGGCGCGGCCGGCCGGCCAGGACATCCGTACCTCGGTGCCGACGCCGTCGTCGACCGGACGGACCTGGAGATCCTCCACGAAACCGGCGAGCAGCGCGAAGCCCACCCCGGTGGTGAGCGCGTCCTCGCTGAGCGACTCCTTGGCCAGCTCGTCCGGGCCGAGCGCGGCCAGGCCGAGGCCCGCCTCGATCGGGGCCCGGTCCACCACCCGGACCGTGTAGCCGCCGCCGTCGGACATCTCCACGTACACCGGGTCGGCCAGGCCGTACTGCCGGTGCAGCGCGACCGCCCGGGTGCACGCCTCACCGATGGCCAGGCGCACCTCGTCCAGCAGGTCCTCGCGTACGCCGGCCCGCCGGGCCACCGCGACGCCGACCAGGCGGGCGGTGCGCACGTGCACCGGGGCCGGAGAGAAGGACAGCTTGACGGTCGCCATCACGCGCCGGTGGAGTCGGCGGCGATGGCCGCGTCGACCGTCGGATGCAGCGGGAAGACCTGGTCCAGGGCGGTGATCCGGAAGATCTTGAGCAGCGGCTCCTTGTCGCAGACCAGCGCGAAGGAGCCACCGGCCGAGCGCAGCCGCTTGAGCGCGCCCACGAGCACACCCAGACCGGTCGAGTCGAGGAAGTCCACCCGGCCGAGGTCGACCACCACGTGGCGGGCCCCGCCGTCGATCAACTCCAGGAGCCTTTCCCGCAGGCGAGGGGCGGTGTAGACATCCACCTCACCACCGACCTCGAGCACCGTGTGCTCCCCCACGGCGCGGGTCGCCAGCGACAGCTCCATCGGTCCCTCCTCGGTAAACTCTCCTGGGCATCTAACCATCTCCCCGTGCGGCCCCCTCGGTCACCGGCCCGGTTCTATCAA
>NZ_LEKG01000166.1:0-18152 GCF_001029515.1 Micromonospora sp. RV43
CGCCCACTGGGCATCGGTCAGGTCGGAGGGGTAGCCACGGCGTGCAGACACCGCGCCACCCTGCCCGTCTCGCCGGTGGAAGTCATGCCACCACGCCGTCCACAACAGACCTTCTCAAACACGCTCTGAGAGGATCCGGTTCGGACGGTTGCCCTCCGGTTGGTCGCCATGCCGCTCGTGATGCTCGTTCGGGTTGCTGTGCCCGCGCAGCCCTGCCGGATGGGCCTGCCCTGCATGCTGCTCCCGCCGTCAGCACAGCGTGCACAGCTGTCTACGCCGCCTGGGCTTCCCGGGCGGAGCCGACAGTGGTGCCTCAAGGGACGGCGGCCAAGGACGGCCGGTGGGAGCGTGGGTGCGTTGCCGCAGGGTAGCCGGGTAGGCGATGATCGGCGTGTCGGCGTCGAACAGGACCGCGGCCGGCAGCGCTCCTGCGCTCGGACGTCTTTGGCGGCGGGCGTGCGGACAATCATCCCGGATTGGTGACGGTCGACTAGCCTGCCGTCGTCGTGGACGTGCCCAGTGGGTGGGGTCGGCCGGTGAGCGCGGCCAGGGCGGTGGCGACGGCGGACAGGTCGGCCTTGATGTAGGTGGTGGTGGCGGGTCCGCGGCGGTCGGTGTGTCCGGCGTAGGCGCGGGCCACCCCGTAGCCGAAGTGCCGCTCCACCCAGGTGAGGGTGGTGTGGCGCAGCCAGTGGGTGGTGATGCCCTGGACAGCGACCCACGGCAACTGTCGTCCGATGCGTTGCCACAGCAGGTCGTAGCGCCGGTAGGTGGCCGGTTGACCGTTGCGGTAGCGCAGCAGCGCGTCGGTGGGTGCGACGGCGCCGCGGGCTCGGGCGTGGTCGTTCAGCCGGCCGGCGAGCATGGGGGTGATGGGCTGCCAGCGTTGCGTGCCGCCCTTCTCGGACAGGCGGATCAGCGCGTGGTCGGTGTCCAGGTCGATCAGGCGCAGCGCGAGAGCGCCGCCGCGTCGGCAGGCCGTTTCGGTGTGCAGGCGTAGCAGCAGGGCGTCGAGGATGATGTCGTTGCCGCCGCTGCGGGCGGCGGCGTTGATGGCGGACACCTCGTCGGGGGTGAGGGCACGGCGGGTGTTGGGTAGCCGGCGGGGTTTGCCGATCCGGTGGGCGGGGCTGTCGGCGGTGGTGAGGTGGCCGTCGGCGATGGCCCGGTTGTAGAAGGCGCGGGCGGCGGCGACGAGATGCTCGCCGGCGTGCCGGCCGTGGCGTGAGTTGCGGCGGGAGCGGGCGCCGGCGGTGGCCTGTCGCATGAGGGCTTCGAGGTCGGTGGCGCGCACCGCGTCGATGCGCCGGTCGCCGAGGGCTGTGGCCATGCGTCGCCAGGAGCTGCTGTAGGTGCGTCGGGTGCCCGGGCTCGCCGCGGCGACAACAGCAGGAAGGTACCCGGCAATCGTCGGCACGGCCGGTGGGTCGGTGCCGGTGAGGTCGGCGGCGGTGAGGCCGAGGTGCTTCAGCAGCGCTCGGGCGGTGGCGACCCGGTCGGGATCCGTGGTCATGAGGGTTCTCCGAGGATGCGGGCGTGCAGGTCGGCCAAGACCGCGGTGATGGTGTGTGAGGGGTGCACGACGGTGCGGTTCCGGCGGGGCAGGGCGGCCAGGAGCACCGGTTCGCCGGTGGCGATGCCGCACAGGTGTCGGGCGGCGGCCGGCAGCGGCAGTTCCTCGCGGGTGCCCACGACATGCGCACCGTCGACGGCCGGGGTGATGAGGATGGCGCCGGTCACGACGTCGACGTGCAGCGTGAGGCCCGGTGTCCAGCCCAAGGCTCGCAGCAGCGCACGAGCGGTGACGCGGCCGGCGGCGTCGGGGCGAGCTACGTCGAACAGCACGCCGTCGCCGTCACGAGTGGTGGGCGCGGGCAATGTCGGCAGCGGCGCCGGCTCCGGCGAGGCGACCGGCAGTGGGGTGGGAACGAGCGCTTCGACGAGCTGCTCGTCGGGCCGGCGGGGACGCGGACGGCTGGAACTCACCGAGGCCCCCGCCATGGCGTACGCAGCGGTGTCAGCGCAGGGGGACGCCACTCCTGACGTCCGGGTGCACAAATGAAACGTAGCGCTTCGCGTCCCCACGCGAGGGGAGTTGATCTCGCGTGGATATCCACGAACTCTGGTGTCCGAGGGGGGAGCTGAACACTCCTATGTAGCATCCGTTATACAAACGGGTGCTCATGCGTTAAGTCTAGCACTTCACGATGCGTAACACTACAGGCGTGAGCTGCCCGCGAGCACGCCAGGGCGCAACTAATGCAATCAATTCTGCTGCCTGCGCTGGCACCAATACGGCCGAAGAATCCGGAGTTCTTGAAATTGCCGTTCGGCGCGATGCGGAGCCATTCCCCAGCACGCCGCCCGGGTGGGTCACATAGGCTAATCAGGGCAGGGTGTCTGTCGCCGGGCCGTTCGGGGTCTCGCTCGTTTTTGCGAATGGGTGTGGCTGTCCGGTCATCGCCGACAGCGCGTCGGCCACGTCGTGGAGATCGGCTTTGATGTAGGTAATGGTGGACGATGCTGGGCTGTCGGTGTGACCCGCGTAGGCGCGGGCTACCCCGTAGCCGAAGTGGCGTTCCACCCAGGTGAGCGTGGTGTGCCGCAGCCAGTGGGTGGAGATGCCGTGCACGACGACCCAGGGCAGGCGTTCCCCGATGCGTTTCCACAGGTGGTCGTAGCGGCGGCTGCTGATCGGCAGGCCGTTGCGGTAGCGCAACAGTTGGTCGGTGGGCAGAACTGCGCCGCGGACGCGGGCGTGTTCGTGCAGGTGCTCGGCGAGGCCGAGGCTGATCGGCTGCCACCGTACGGTGCCGCTCTTCTCGTTCAGGCGCACGAGGCCGTTGGAGCGGTCCAGATCAACAAGCCGCAGGGCGAGGGCGCCGCCGCGCCGGCAGGCGCTTTCGGTGTGCAGGCGTAGCAGGAGGGCGTCGAGGATGACGTCATTGCCGCTGGTCCGTGCCACCGCATTGATCTCCTCCAACTCGTAGGACGTCAGGGCACGGCGGGTGCTAGGGAGGCGGCGGGGTTTGGCGACACGATGGGCGGGACTGGCCGACGCGTCGATCAGACCATCAGCAACAGCCCGGGAGTAGAAAGCGCGAGCGGCGGCGATGACATGCTCGCCCGCGTGCCGGCCGTTGCGGCTGTTACGCCGCGACCGGGCAGTGATGGTCATCTGCTGTCATGGCCTCGACGTCGCTGGCCGCGACGGCGTCCAGCGGTCGGTCGCGCCAGACGGCGGCCATGCGCTGCCAGTAGGTGCCGTAGGTGCGTTGGGCGCCGGGGCCTGCTGCGGCGATGACGCGGGGTAGGTACTCGGCGATCGTCGGCAGGGGGGCTGGGCCGTCGGTGTGGGATTGGAGGTCGGTCAGGGTAACGCCGAGGTGAGCCAAGACCTGCCGCGCTGCGGCGTCGGCGGTGGCGTCAGCGGGCATGTCCAGCTCCCGCAAGTCGAGTGTGTAGGTCGGCGAGGACGCCGATGACGGTGCTGGCGGGGTGCACGACGAGCAGGTCGTGGATGACGAGAGCAGCGAGCAGCACCGGCCAGCCGGGCTCGATCCCGCACATCCGCCGCGCAGGTGCCGGTAGAGGCAGCTCACCGCGGCTGCCTATCTGGTGCCGTCCGTCGTGGGCCGAGCCGACGACGAGCATCCCCTGAGGTGGCTGGATGTCGAGGCGGCGGCCCGGCTCCCAGCCCAACGGGTGCAGGAGCTGTTGTGCGGTCACCCGGCCGCAGCTCGACGGGACAGCCATCCCCAGCAGCACGTCCTGCGCGGCGGCGAACACCCGCGGAGGAACGTGAACGGGCAGTGCCGGCATCGGCCTCGGGCACGGGCGGGGCCAGGTGGGCATGGCGGCAGGAACGAGCGGCCGGACGAGCTGTTCGCCGTACAGGCGGGAAGCTTGTGTCATGCCGGCGACAACGGCAGATGCGGTCCCGCGTCGACGTGCTCGACGAGCTTGACGGCAGCGGGCTCTGGAGGCCGGACCAAGCCTCGCGTGTGGCCGCCCGGCATCAAACGGGGGCGGGCATACTGCTGGCATGCGTGACGGCCTGCACGGACCGAACGTCATCACCGCCGGGGAGGCCGTGCTGCTTCTCGTGGCGGTCGCCGGCGGTGAGGCCGTGCACCTCGCGCGCCGGCAGGGGCCGTTGGAGCAGGGCCGCAGCGCCGTACCCGACCACTACCTCACGGGCGGGGACAGTGAGCGTGAGGCAGTCCAGCGGCGTTATGACGTCGAGGCGCTGCGGGAGCCGATCTGGGAGCACACGACGATGTGCGGGCGGGTCTGGGCGCTGATGGTCGGCGGTGACGGCGGGACGCTGAGCAGGTACCGGGAGCCGGCGTTCGCGCCGACGTGCCGACGGTGTCTGACGCTGATGGACCGCCTGTTCCCCGCGCCGGCGGTCGACCGCAGAGTCCCGGTCGTCGCGCAGGTGGTCTGCGACGTGGTGCGTGAGCACGGGCACGCGGAGGTCCGGCAGGTCCCCGGTGACCAGCTTGCCGTCCTTCGGAAGGAGATTCGGTCGCTGATCAGGCAGCAGACGGGCCACCACGCCCAGACACTCGTTCACGGCGATCTCCTGCTGGTGGTGTGTGATCCGCTGCGGGACGCGGAGGCGGAGATGCAGGCAGCCGCCGAGGCGGTAGGAGCAGTTCTCTTCGGGGATCAGCCGCTTCCGGCCGCGCGACCCGGGCGGCCATGGGTCGTCACGTGGACCGCGTGGGACCTGGGGTAGACGTCGGGCTGTCGTTGTGTCGGCCTTCTGCACGCTCGCCATCTGCCGGTGCTTGAGCTGAATCTGGCCCTGGCACGGCAGCCACGCGGGTTCCTGGACGCGGTAAGTCCGGCTGGTTGCGGTACTCGCCGCTGTCGGTCCTGGCCTCCCCCACGGTGCGCATGCTGATGGCGGCGAGGAGGCATGCGGTGCTGACGGCGGCGAGTAAGAGGTGGTAGCCGCCGTGCGGTAGGAGCGTGGCGGCAAGCAGGGGTGCGGCGGCTTTGGCGGTGGTGACGGGGGCGGCGAGTCGTCCCGCGATGGTGGCGTAGGCGGTGGTGCCGTAGCGGTCGACGAGGAGTGCTGGGGTGGCGAGGCTGGCGATGCCGAAGCCGAGCCCGAATCCGGTGACGGTGACGATGGCTCCGACGCGGGTTCCGGCGGCGAGGGGCATAGCGAGGACGGCGACTGCTTGGATGGCGAAGACGCCAGCGACGATGGTGGTGACGGGGAGTCGGCGTCGGGCGGCGGTGAGGACGAGTCTTCCGGTGACGGACAGGACGCCGAGGAGGCCGGCGGCGGTGGCGGCGTAAGTAGCCGGGTGGCCGCGGCTGGTCAGGTAGCTGACCAGGTGGACGCCGATGGTGCTGGTGGCGGCGCCGTGGGCGATGAGGGCGGCGGCGAGGATCCAGAACCGGGGATCGCGCATCGCGGCGCGCGCCGCCGTCCGCCGCGAGGCGTGGGCCGTTCGCAGCGTGGGGTTGGACGCTGTGACGTGCGGCGGTTTGCGAACGGTGAGGGCGTGCAGCGGCACGGTCACTACGCCGTGGACGGCGGCGAGCGTGAGGAGCGCGCCGCGCCAGCCGAGGTGGGCGACCAGGTAGCCGGTGAGTGGCATGAAGATCGTGCTGGCGAACCCGGCGACGACGGTGACCGCAAGCAGGGCGGTGGGGCGTCGGTCGGGGGTGAACCAGGAGACGATGACGGCGAAGGCGGGTTCGTAGAGGACCATCGCGCCGGTGATCCCGACACCGATCATGACGGCGTAGAGCTGCCCGATGGTCTGGACCTGGGACCAGGCGATCAGCAGCGCGGTGGCGGTGATCGAGCCGAGGGTCATGAGGGCCCGTCCGCCGTGCCGGTCGAGCCACCTGCCGACCGCGATGGCCATCAACGCGCCGGCGAGGACGCTGACGGTCAGCGCCCCGGTGACGGCGGTGATCGAGGCGCCGAGGCTGGTCGCCATCGGGCCGAGCAGCACGGCGTAGGCGTAGTAGATGGTGCCGTAGCCGACGGTCGAGGTGATCGCGAGGGCGGCGACGATGCGCCACCGGTGGTGCCCGCCGACGGTGGGGTCGGCGGGCGCCATCGTGGTGGTGGTCATCAGCTGGCGCAGCAGCCGCCGGTCTGGCCGCTGGTCGAGGTGTCGAGGCTGATGAGGCTCAGCGGGGCGGACAGCAGCCCACCGGCGATGCCCGTGGCAAGCCCCTTCCCGGCCGGCTGCGGGGCGGGGCCGCAGCTGCTGTCGGTGCCGGTCGCCTCGGCGGGGTTGCTGTTGCAGACGCCGGTTTCGGGCAGGTCGAGCTGGACGTCCCGGGCCGCCTGCCAGTCGCCGGCGAGGGCGGCGACGACGGAGCGGACCTGCTCGTAGCCGGTGGCCATGAGGAACGTCGGCGCGCGCCCGTAGCTCTTCATGCCGACGGCGTAGTAGCCGGACTCCGGGTGTCCGAGCTCGTGGACGCCGTGCGGGGGGACGGTGCCGCAGGAGTGCTCGTTCGGATCGATCAGCGGGGCGAGAGCCCGGGTGGCGCCCATGACCGGGTCCAGGTCCAGGCGCAGTTCGGCGGCGATCGAGTGGTCCGGGCGGAAGCCGGTCGCGGCAACGATCCGGTCGACGATCACCTCCTCCTCGCTACCGTCGGCGTGCCGGACAACGACGGCGACCCGGCCGTCGGCCGGGGTGAGCGCGTGCACGCAGAAGCCGGTGAGCAGCCGGATCCGGCCGGCGTCCACGTGTTCGCGCAGCCGGGAGCCGAGCGCGCCGCGGGCGGGCAGCGCGTCGGCGTCGCCGCCGCCGTAGGTGCGGGCGGGGCTGGCCGAGCGGATCGCCCAGGTCACCTCCGTGCCCGGCTCGGCGGCGGCCAGCTCGGCCAGGGAGAGCAGCGTGTTCGCGGCGGAGTGGCCGGCGCCGACGACCAGGGTGTGCCGGCCGGCGAACCGGTCCCGGTCGGCGCCGAGTACGTCGGGCAGGGCGTGCTCCAGGTACGCGGCCACGTCCTTCTCTCCACGGGCGGGCAGGCCGGAGGCGCCGAGGACGTTGGGGGTGCCCCAGGTGCCGGAGGCGTCAATGACCGCGCGGGCCAGCAGTTCGTCACCGTCGGCGAGGCGGATCAGGAACGGCGTCTGCTCGCGGCCGGCGGTGCGCAGCCGGTCCAGGCCGAGGCGGCTGATCGCCTCCACCCGCGCGCCGTAGCGCAGGTGCGGCTTGAGCTGCGGCAGCTCCGCGAGGGGCTGGAGGTAGTCGGCGACCAGCTCCGCGCCGGTGGGCAGCGCGTCCTCGGCCGGGGCGACCCAGCCGGCGTCGTCGAGCAGGCGGCGGGCGGCCGGGTCGACGTTGTACCGCCACGGGGAGAACACCCGCACGTGCCCCCACTGCCGCACCGCCGCGCCGGCGGTGTCACCGGCCTCCAGAACAAGGAAGGGCAGGCCACGCTCGTGCAGGTGGGCGGCGGCGGCCAGACCCACCGGGCCCGCGCCGATCACCACGACGGGCAGCTCGTTCGGGATGCTCATCGGAAAACTCCTCTGTGTTGAAAACTGTCGAATCAAGAAGGTGCAGTTGTGCTGGGGCGGGCGGAGCCGAAGGGGTTCAGATGACGGGGCTGCGCCGCTCGAGCAGGACGACGTCGCGCCACCGGCCGTGGTGCCGGCCGACCCGCTCGCGGGTGCCGATGACGCGGAAGCCGGCCCGCTGGTGCAGGGTGAGACTGGCGGTGTTCTCGGGGAAGATTCCGGACTGGATGGTCCAGATGCCGGCGGCCTCGGTGGAGGCGATCAGCGCGTCCAGCAGCAGCCGGGCTACGCCACGGCCTTGGGCGGCGGGGTCGACGTAGACGGAGTGCTCGACCACCCCGGCGTAGACCGCGCGGCTCGATGTCGGCGAGACCGCCACCCACCCGAGGACGGTGTCGTCCGCGTCGACGGCCACGAGGCGGTGGTCCGGCAGCTTGGCCGCGTCGAATGCTGTCCAGGTCGGGGCGGTGGTCTCGAAGCTGGCGTTGCCGGCGTCGAGGCCAGCCTGGTAGATGGCGAGGACACGATCGGCGTCGTCCGAGGTCATCGGGCGGACGGTGATGTCGGCCATCAGCAGGCTCCTTTCACGGTGGGGGCGGGTCGGCCCATGACGACGTCGGCGGCGGAGGGGAAGCAGCCGACGCATGCGTCGTTGATGCGGTAGTGGCGGGCGGTGCCGACCGGCTCGACGAGCACGAACCGCACCTCGGTCAGGATCTTCAGGTGTTGGGAGACGGTGGACTGGGCGAGCCCGACAGCTGCGACGATCTCCCCCACGCTCATCGGCCGGGCATGCCGGGCCAGGTACTCCACGATCTGCACCCGGGTCGGGTCCGCCAGGGCCCGGAACCACGAGGCGTAGGTCTGCGCGGTATCCCGGTCGAGGAGTTCGCCCACCACCACTCCCTCTATCGTTTATCGCCGATTGGCGATGAAAGCCTAGCAGGCGCCGTCCCGGTGAGGTGGGCGGTTGCGACGACGAGGCGGGCGATCGCGGCCAGGGTGGCCGGGTCGACCTTGTCAGGGGTGTCGGCGGGGCTGTGGTAGCCGCCCATCCCGGCACCGATGCCGACCGCGGCGAGGCCTGCTGCGCCGTAGCGGCGGTTGTCCGAGGCCATCGGCCCCGCAGCGAGTGGGACGCCGGTGTGCCGGCCGGCCTGGTCCAGCAGCGCCAGGAGGCGGTGGGCGGGCCCGCCGGCCTCGACCGCCGCCGCCCCATCCAGGCGGCCGGCTCCGTCGACGTTGACCACCAGGGGCGCGGCGCCCTGGTCGCGCAGCTGCGCGGCGTGGTGGGCCGAGCCGAGCGCGCCAACCTCCTCACCGTCGAGCAGCGCGACGCAGAGCCCGACGCCGTCGGGAAGTCCGCGGCCGAGGACGCGGGCGGCTTCGAGGACCACCGCGACGCCGGTGGCGTTGTCCGACGCTCCGGGCTGGCGGAGCCCGGGGTGGTCGCCGACGCCGTCGTAGTGGGCGGTCAGGAGCAGCTCCGCCCCGCCGGGGACGGTCTGCCGGAGTCGGGCGTGGATGTTGGTGCCGGTGACGTCGTCGCGGCGAACCGGCGTGGCGCCGGCGAACCAGCTGGCGCTGTCGGTTGCCGCAGCGAGGACGGTGCGGTGGGTGTCCGGGTCGAGGGTCAGGACGGGCAGCGGTCCCGGGTCCGGTCCGGCGAGGGTGGTGAACTGCCAGCCGTCGGCGTCGACGGCTCGGCGGATCAGCAGCCCGGCCGCGCCGCGGGTGTCCCGGTAGGCGTCGAACAGGCTCATCTCCGCCGGCACCACGAGCCACCGCCCGGCCGGGTCGTCGGCACCGGCGACGCCGAGCGGGCCGCGGCGGGTCTCGGCGGCGTCGGCGGAGGCGGAATGGATCGCGACCTGGCGACCGAATACCAGCGGCATGGGGCTGCTCCCGCCGCCCCAGGTGACCGTCGGCGCCTCGTGCACCTGCGGCACCGCCCGGACCGGGAACTCCTCAGTCCGGACCGTGGCGCCGAGAGCGGTGAGCTCGTCGACGAGCCACGCCCGGGCTGCCGCGCCGCCGGGTGATCCGACTCGCCGTCCTGCCATGCGGTCGGAGGCGAGGGTGGCGACGGTCGCGGACATCCGGTCGGCGCTGACTACCCGGAGCAGGCCCGCGAGGTCGTCTGGGGTGGTCATCCGCAGCACCCCTGTCCCGCGGCCACCGCGTCGGCCTTGGCCTGCGTGCCGCAGCACGAGCCGGCCGCTTGCGCGGCTTCCTGGGTGCCGCAGCACGGGCCGGCGCTCGCGGCCTCGCCGATTGGCGGCAGGATGGACCCCACGGCCTGGGCGGGGCTGCCGCAGCAGGCGCCGGAGCCGGTGACCTGCAGGGCGGCGGCCGGGTCGCCCGCGAAACCGCCGGTGGTCTGGGTGTTGTCGCTCATGACAGGTCCTCTCGTCAGCGGGGGCTGATCAGCGTGTAGACGGTGGTGCGGGCACGGTCGTAGCGGCGCTGCGCACGCTGGTCGGCGGTGGACACCTGAGCGCAGGAGTCGCAGAACCGGACTCCAGCGCGAAGAGCGGATGAGCGGCGGGTGGAGCCGAACATGGTGGGTCCCCTTCCTCCAGACGCCTGTCTTGACGTCCGTCTAAGCAGAGAGTTGCACGTTGATTAGAGAGATGTCAACCTAGAGACATGTCAAAGCAACAGGCGCCCCTCGCCGTCATCGATCTCAACGCCGACACGCCGTGCTGCCCCCCGCTGGCGCAGCGTCGGATTCCGGCCGAGACGGCCGCGGTGCTCGCTCCCGCGTTCAAGGCCCTCGGCGACCCGGTGCGGCTGCAGCTGATGTCGATGATCGCCTCCGCCGAGGGCGGGGAGGCGTGCGTGTGCGACCTGACGCCGGCGTTCGACCTGACCGGGCCAACGATCTCGCACCACCTCAAGACGCTGCGCGAAGCGGGCCTGGTGGATGCCGAACGGCGGGGCACGTGGGTCTACTACCGCGCCCGCCCGGGAATCCTGCGCCAGCTCGCCGCCCTGCTGTCGGTCGAGCCCGCCCCCTCGTCGCAGGCGTAAGCCGCGGGCAAACCCGTACCTACCAGCGCCGACCGCGCAACGCGATCAGCGTTGAGCGCCGGATCCCGTGTGCGAGGCGACGTCCGCTGTCCGCTGCCGGCCTTGCCGTCCGGACACGTGAGCGGCGAGGGCAGTCATGACGTGCGCGGCGTCGGGACCGACGCCACGCAGGGTGTTCGAGGCGAAGGATCGCTGGAACTCCAACCCGAGATAGATCAGCCCTGGATGGGTGGTGGAGATCCCGCCCACGTGCCGGGGCGCGCCATGGTCGAGGGCGCCCAGGGGCTTGAGGTACGCGAGGTCCGGGCGGTAGCCGGTGGCGAAGATGACCGCGTCGACCGGCTCGGGCGTGCCGTCGGCCCAGATGACGCCCTCAGGGGTGAAGGCGGTGAACATGTCCCGCCGGGAGAGCAGCCCGGAGGCGAGAGCGTCGCGGTATACGCCGGTGTCGAGCACGGTGGCGTGTCGGACAAGTCGGGTGAGGACGCGGCGTGGCAGGCGGTCCGCGCCGGTGACCCGCAGCCAGTGGTGGAGGTCCCGCCCGCCGAGGCGTTGGGGCAGGAAGCGCACGGGTTCCCGGGTGGCGAGCGTGACCCGGGCGTGGCCGGCGATCTCGTAGGCGACCTGGACGGCGGAGTTGCCGGCACCCACGACGATGACCCGCTTGCCCGCGTACACCTCCGGCCGGCGGTAGTGAGCGACGTGCCGGAGATCGCCGGCGTAGTCGTCCTGGCCGGGCAGCGTCGGCAGGTACGGGTTGCCGAACGATCCGCTGGCGGCGACGACGCCGACCGCAGCCATCTCGTCCCCGGTGTCAGTGCGGACGAGGTACCCCCCGTCGCGGCGAGGGTGCACGGCCGTGACGCGGGTGCGGGTGCGGATGTCGACGTCCACGGTCTGCGCGTACCGGCGCAGGTACGCCGTGACCTCGTCGCGCCGGGGGTAGCGGTCCGGGTCGCCGTCGAAGCGCATGCCAGGCAGGGCGCTGTAAAGGGCGGGCGAGAAGAGGGTGAGGCTGTCGTAGTAGTCAGGCCAGGAGCCAACCGGCTCGCTGCCCGCCTGCAGGACAACGGGCCGCAGGCCCGCGGTCAGGGCGGCTCGGGCGGCGGCCAGGCCTGACTGGCCGCCGCCGACGATGATCACTGGCTGGGATGGGGTGGTCATGTCACGATCATATCGTCGTTTTGTTGAATGACAATATGACGATGGTGGGGAAAGGTAGGGCCATGAGCGACGCCACCGGACAGCCCGCAGGGGCATCCCCGCCCGCGCGCGCGGCCGGAGTCCCGGAGGGCCTGGCGCCGCAGACGCAGGAGTTCCTCAAGGCCTTGGGCAGCCCCACCAGGCAGCGGATCATGATGCTGTTCGCGCAGGGCGCCGAGCTGTCGGTGGGCGAGGTGGCCGAGCGGACGGGCATCAGCCAGGCCACGGCGTCGCAGCAGTTGACCCTGCTGCGACGCGGACGGGTGGTCACCTCCCGTCGCGACGGGAAGACCGTGTACTACCGGGCCGATCGGGACGGCGCGCTCGCCGCCCTCGCGGAGTTGCAGTCTTACCTGGCGACCTGCTGCTGACCAGGTCGCCCACCGGCGACCCGGCGGTCTCCAGCACCCTCCGCCCGGACGCCGCGCACCCCCTCCGACATGCATGCCGCACCTGCAGGCATGACAGGTTAGGTGTGGAGTGTGATGGTTCCGGCTGTTCCGTCGACGGTTACGAGCTGCCCGGGGCGCAGTCGTTGGGTGGCGTCGCCGGTGCCGACGACGGCGGGGATGCCGTACTCACGGGCCACCAGGGAGGCGTGTGCGGCTAGGGTGCCGCCGTCGGTGACCACTGCGGCGGCGCGGGAGAACAGCGGTGTCCATGCCGGGGCGGTGGCCTTCGCGACGAGCACTTGACCATCGGCGAAGCCGTCGAAGTCCTCAGGTCCGTGCACGATGGCGACTTCGCCGGTGGCCCGGCCGGCCGAGGCGGGATGCCCGACGAGGGCGCCCTCGGCGGTCTCCGTGGTGCCGCGGGCCTGTTGAACCGCGTGTTCGATGACGTCGCCGATCAGTCGCGCGGGACGGCCCAGGGTCAACGGCGCGGTCAGGCGGCGTTGGCGCTGCCAGAGGGCGCGCCGCTCGGCAACCCTGGCGCTCAGCTGTCCGGGGTCGCCTTCGATCCCGCTGTTCACTTCATCCCGCGTGCAGAAGTAGATGTCTCCGGGCTGCTCGATAGCTCCCAGGTTGACCAGGTGCCGCCCGAGGCGGGCGGTGCAGGCCCGCAGGACCGGCCAGGCGAGGGTGAACTCCCGCGCCTGCTCCTCCCGGATGACGGCGTAGCGCTGGTTGACCTTCAGCAGCCGGTCGAAGTCAGCCAGCAACCGCGGGCGGTCGGCCAGCGTCGCTCGGCAGCGTTGTTCGGCAACCATCCGCTGTTCGGCAAGCGAGCGGTAGCGGTCCCCGGCTCGGGGTGGTCGGCCCGTTGCCAGTTCTCCGGCGACCGGGTGATACCAGTCGACGCTCTGTACGGCGTGCGCGCCGGCCACCGGCTGGGCGCCGGGGAGCCCGCGCAACAGCACCTGCGCACCGCCCTCATCGTCGGGGAGCACGTCGATGAGATGCCGGCGGACGAAGCGAGTCAGGCAGGCTTCCATCTTCCACGCCGACCCGCCGACGATCGCCAGATACCAGAGGTAGATCCCGGCTTCCCGCCCGAGTGCGTCGACGAGCTCGGCCAATCGCCGAGGCGATGCCGTGTCGACCTCCGCCTCCGCGGCGGCCACGAGGCGTCGATAGCCGGGCAGTTGTTGTTCACGCCAGGCCCGCTCCAGTTCGGACAGGACGGCGCGGTCGGCGGCATCCGGGTCATGGCTGACCCGGATCAACGCGTTGAAGAGGATCTTCGCGGCCCGCCAGCGTCCCTGCCACAGCACCCCAGCGAGGAGTTTTGGTGACGGGATTGGTGTGGCGTTGTAGTACCAGCCGTTGACCAGCGCGTACCGGAACGGCACTCGCACCCCGACGCTGCCGTACATCCCATCGAGATACCCGTCTTCGAGCACCGGCAGCAGCCAGCTGGCGAACAGCGGAGTGACGGCCTCGGGGAGCCATTCCCCGAGCCGGAAGTTGCGCATCCACAACCCCGGTCCCGGCGCCGTCCACGACACCGGCTCCGGCACCGCAGTCATCGGCCGGGCCTGCAGCAGCCACAGACGGCCCGCCCGGTCGATGGCCCACTCCACGTCCTGCGGGCGGCCGTCGTACCGGTCGGCGATCCGACGCGACAGCTCCGCGACCGCGTCGGCCTGGACGTCGGTGAGGACCCGTCCACCGCCGGGGCCGGACCGGGTCATCGCGGTGCGACTCGCGGTGACCGTCCACTCTTCGCCGGTCGTCACACCCGACACCAGCGGATCACCCAACCCCGCGACGGCGGCCACCAACGTCTGATCGCGGTCGCCGGTGACCGGATGCGCGGTGAACGCCACCCCGGCCACAATCGGGTCGACCATCACCTGCACCAGCACCGCCATCGCCGCCGTCGCCCCGCCACGCCGCTGGTGGTAGGCGGTGACCCGCTCGCTGGCCGCCGCGGCGAAGCATCGCCGCACCGCCGCACCCAGCCCGTCGGCGGGCACGTTCAGGTACGTCTCGTACAGGCCTGCGTACGAGGCATCCGGTAGATCCTCGGCCGCTCCCGACGAACGCACCGCGAACCGCTCCCCGCCCAGGCCCTCGACACTGGCCGCGAGCCGTCGGTCAAGCTGCGGATCATCGAGGACGCCGGTGGTGACCACAATCCCGGGCGGCACCGAGAACCGGGCTGCGGTCAGGTCCGCCAGCACGGCCGCCTTTCCACCGATCAGCGCCCGGTCGACCGCGCTCGCCTCGGCCAGGTCCACCACCGTGAGGTTGGAGCTCATCACCCACCACCATGTGTAGCACCGCAAAGTATTGTGACGCTACAGTAGAACCGCTGGGCCGCCATCAGCAAGAACGAGGAGCCACAGGTGTTGCCGATGCGACCGGAACTGCTCAAAGGCCATCTCGATGCGTTGCTGCTCGCGGTCCTGGAACCCGGGCCACAGCACGGCTACGCCGTCATCGAAGCCCTGCGAGACAGCAGCGGCGGGGCACTGGACCTGCCGACCGGCACCGTCTACCCGGCGCTGCACCGCCTCGAACGCGCAGGCCTGATCGCCAGTGACTGGCAGACCGTCGGCGGCCGCCGCCGCCGCGCCTACCACCTCACCCCGGCCGGACAGGCCGCGCTCGGTGAGCAGCGGGCAGTCTGGGACCACTTCTCCACCGCCGTCACTGCAGTTCTGGGCGGGCGGGCATGGCCAACGACCGCCTGACCAGCCGAGCAGGCGAAGCACCTCTCGACGCCTACCTGGGCGACCTCGCCGCACGACTGCGTGGACCACGGCGGCGTCGGGAGCAGATCCTCGCCGAACTACGCGACGGACTCCACCACGCCGTCGCCGACCGCACCGCCGCCGGCCTACCCCAAGGTGAGGCGGTCGCCGCCGCGATCGCCCAGTTCGGCACCCCGCAAGCGGTCGCCGAGGCCTTCGCCGGGGAGCTGGCCACCGCCTACGCCCGGCGCACCATCGCCTGGTACATCGCCACCGGACCTGTCGTGGGCATCTGGTGGCTGCTGCTCCTGCAGCCCCACCCCTGGCGCACCGGCCTGGTCGCCCTATTGGCCGCGATCCCCGTCATCCCACTGATCATCATCGCGATCGCCACCGCCGCTGGGACGGTGGCCACGACCGGTCGCCTCATGCGCTGGCTACCCGAAGCAAGCCCACAACACGCACTCGCCGCGACCATCACCATCGCCGCCCTTGCGCTCGCCGGGGATCTCACGGTGATCGCGAGCCACCTCCGGTCAGAGATTCCGGCGAAGTCACTGGCCACGTTCGCCGTCGCCGCTAGCCTCACTCGGATCGTCTGCAGCCTGGTCACGATGCGCCACGCCACCGCGATGCGCACCTCGCCGCCCTCCTGATCATCGAACCCGCCCGTCGACTGAGCGCCGCCAAGCCCCCGACGGGCTTATCCCTCACTCCCATTTGACGAACGACAGATCACTCAGCGATAGTTGACTCAATGAACGCTGAGCTTGCTTCCCTGGCCGGGCGCGCACGGGTCCACGCCGCACTCGGCGACCCTGCGCGCCTGGCGATCGTGGACGCGCTCAGCCAGGGCGACGCCTCGCCCGGGGAGATCGCCCACACCCTCGAGATGCCGACCAATCTCGTCGCCCACCACGTCAAGGTGCTCACCGAAGCCGGCCTCGTCCAGCGCGGCCGGTCCGAGGGCGACCGGCGGCGCACCTACCTGCGACTTCAGCCGGCAGCCTTGGCCGCCCTCACCCCTCCCCCGCTGGCCGATGTGGGACGGGTGGTCTTTGTCTGCACCCACAACTCCGCCCGCTCCCAGCTGGCCGCGGCGCTGTGGAAGCGGCGCACCCATGGGGAAGCCGCCTCGGCCGGCACCAAGCCTGCGACCCGAGTGCATCCCCGCGCGCTTGCCGTGGCCCACCGCCACGCCCTCGACCTCGATGCAACCGGCACCGCCCACGTCAAGGACGTCGTCCGCGACGACGACCTGGTCATCGCCGTCTGCGACAACGCCCACGAAGAGCTCACCGGACCGGTCCGCCCCCGCCTGCACTGGTCCGTGCCGGACCCGGTCCGCATCGACACCGACGAAGCGTTCGAGGCGGCCTACGCCGACCTCGCCGACCGCGTCGACCGCCTCGCCCCCACCACCATGTTGAGAGGCACCCGATGACCGACATCAGCGCCCGCATTCAACAGGAGATCACTCTCGACCAGCAGCTCGCCCTGCACACCGCAGCAACCCGGCTGGCCGCCGAGTTCGACGGCATCTACGGCACCGAGACCATCAAGCGGTTCCTGCACAGCAGCTACGACCAGTTCGCCACCGCCGCCAGCATCCCGAACTACCTGCCCCTGCTCGCCGAGCGCTTCGCCCGCCAGCGGTTGCGGGCCCTGGCACGGGTCGAGGGACACCACCGCGACGGCCGTCCCGTCGTGCTGTTCCTGTGCACCCACAACGCCGGCCGCTCCCAGATGGCCCTGGGCTTCTTCGTCCACCTCGCCGGCGACCACGCCGTCGCCTGGTCCGGCGGTAGCGAACCCGGCATCGAGATCAACCCCTCGGCGATCGCCGCGATGGCCGAACGCGGCATCGACATCTCCGAGGAGTTCCCCAAGCCCTGGACCGACGAAGTGGTCCGCGCCGCCGACGTGGTCGTCACGATGGGGTGCGGCGACGCGTGCCCAGTCTTCCCCGGTACCCGTTACGAGAACTGGGACATCGACGACCCAGCGGGCCTCAGCGTCGCCGATGTGCGGCCGATCCGGGACGAGATCGAGCGCCGGGTCCGGCGGCTCCTCGACGAACTGGACGTTCCCGCCACCCGATAACCCGCTGTGCCCCGATTGTCGGGGACAGTCAGATCATGGGAGAGAAAACACTGATGACCATCGCACTCCGGCGGCGTCTGCTGGCCGAGTTCATCGGCACTGCCCTGCTCGTCACCGCCGTCGTGGGCTCCGGCATCATGGCCGCCACGCTCTCTCCCGGCGACGTCGGGCTCCAGTTGCTGGAGAACTCGGTCGCCACCGCTCTTGCCCTCGGCGCGCTGATCCTGATCTTCGGTCCGGTCTCCGGCGCCCACTTCAACCCCGTGGTGTCCGCCGCCGACTGGTTCCTCGGCCGCCGCGTCGGAACCGGACTGACCCTGCGCGAACTCGGCGGGTATGTCATCGCCCAGGTCCTCGGGGCGATCGGCGGGTCGATCCTGGCGAACCTGATGTTCGACCTGTCCGCCGTGGCCTGGTCGAGCAAGGACCGGGCCGCCGGGCATCTCTGGCTCGGGGAGGTCGTCGCCACCACCGGCCTGATCCTGCTGATCTTCGCCCTCGCCCGCTCCGGCCGCGCGCCGGTCGCTCCCGCCGCCGTCGGCGCCTACATCGGGGCGGCGTACTGGTTCACCTCGTCGACCTCGTTCGCCAACCCTGCGGTGACGATCGGCCGTGCGTTCACCGACACGTTCGCCGGCATCGCCCCCGCTTCCGTCCCAGGGTTCGTCGTCGCCCAACTGGTCGGGCTGGCGGTCGGCGTCGGCCTACTCGCCGCGCTCTACCCCGACGCCGGGCGGGCCGCCGACCAGGTCGTCGTCCCTGCCGAGGAACGCGACCCGGCACTGGACCACCGCCGATGACCAACCACGACCCGGAGCACGGCGAGGCAGAGGTGCGTTACCGCCGCCTGCTCAACCCGCCGCGTCCCGCCGGCCGCTACCGCCTGCTCGACCGCAGCAGCGCCCCAGACCGGTCCCTGCCTGCACCCCGCGCCGAGACGCCCGTGAATCGGCCCTATGACCACGTGTACTCCAAGGAAGGCATCTGATGTCCAAGCCCAGCGTCCTGTTCGTCTGCGTGCACAACGCCGGCCGTTCCCAGATGGCCGCCGGCTGGCTGCGCCACCTCGGCGGCGACGCCGTCGCCGCTCCGCCGGCTCCGAGCCCGCCGACCAGATCAACCCGGTGGCCGTCGAGGCGATGCGGGAGGTCGGCATCG
>NZ_LEKG01000167.1:0-18101 GCF_001029515.1 Micromonospora sp. RV43
GGTCAGGCTGGGGGGAGTTCGGCTACCAGTTCTTCGTCCTCCATCGCGCCTGTGGGGTGGAAGCCCAGGGACGTGTAGAGGGCGGCGGCGGGCTTGTTGTCGGGGTGGTAGCTCAGGCGGATCGGCCGGCCCGCCTCGGCGAGCCAGTCGGCGAGCGTCCGCACTGTGGCGCGGCCCAGGCCCCGGCCCTGCTCGGCGGCGTCGATCACCATGCCGCCGATCCAGCGCGACTCGTCGTCGTCCACGCCCCACATGACGTGGCCGACGACCGTCTCGTCGGCGTAGACGGCCAGCGAGTTCCAGACGTCCGAGCGCTCGGTGAGAAGCAGGTAGCGGGCGGCCAGCGCGGCCACGAAGGCGCGCTGGTCGTCGTGCGGCGCGACGTCCGCCACGGCCCGCCAGTTGTCGTCGTCCACCGGGCGCAGCGTCACCCGGCGGCCGGTGCGGTCGGAGTGTCCGGAATCGATCATGAAAACAGCCTAGGTCCACGCCGCCGACCAGGCAAAACGGTTTCCCGCAGCAGGCCGGAGCACGCCGCGCGACGGATCAGTCGAGCAGGGCGTCCAGGCCGACTGTGAGACCGGGCCGGCGACCCACCTCCCGGACCGCGAGCAGCACGCCGGGCATGAACGACACCCGGTCGTACGAGTCGTGCCGGATGGTGAGCGTCTCGCCGGTGGTGCCGAACAGCACCTCCTGGTGGGCGACCAGGCCGGTGGCGCGTACGGCGTGCACGCGTACCCCGTCGATGTCGGCACCGCGGGCGCCGGCCACCTCGTCGCGGGTCGCGTCCGGCGCGGGCCCCAGGCCGGCGTCGGCGCGGGCCGCGGCGATCAGCCGGGCCGTGTGGGTGGCGGTGCCGCTCGGCGCGTCCAGCTTGCGCGGGTGGTGCTGCTCGACGATCTCGACCGACTCGAAGTAGCGGGCGGCGCGCGCCGCGAACTGCATCATCAGCACCGCACCGATGCCGAAGTTGGGAGCGATCACCACGCCTACGCCGGGCCGGCCGGCGAGCCAGCCCCGCACCTCGGCGAGCCGCTGCCCGGTGAAGCCGGTGGTGCCGACCACCGCGTGCACGCCGTGCTCGACGCACCAGCGCAGGTTGTCCATGACCGCGTCGGGGGTGGTGAAGTCGACAACCACTTCGGCACCCGCCTGCGCCACCGCGTCCAGGTCGTCGCCCTGGTCGACGGCCGCGACCAGCTCCAGGTCGGCGGCGGAGTCGACCGCCTTGCAGACCTCCATGCCCATCCGGCCCCGGGCACCGAGCACACCGACCCGGGCCGCCGTCTTCTGCTGCTCAGTCACGGGCCACAACCTATCCCAGCGCCCGGCACGGGATCCGGCGGACCGGCGCGGCGCTCAGGACCGGTGGGGCGCTCAGCTCGTGGCCGTGAAGCTGCCGGAGTCGAACGGACCCACCACGGCAAGCGACATGGGCCGGCCGAGCAGGTCGGCGGCGAGCGTGTTCACGTCGTCGAGCGTCACCGCGTCCACCCGGGCCAGCAGGTCGTCCACCGGCATCAGGTTGCCGTAGAGCAGCTCCCCCTTGGCGAGCCGGCTCATCCGCGAGCCGGTGTCCTCCAGCCCGAGCACGAACGAGCCCTTGCTCATCCCCTTGCCCCGGGCCAGTTCCGCCTCGGTGATCCCCTCGGCGGCCACCCGCGCCAGCTCCGCGCGGGTCAGGTCCAGCACCTCGTCCACCCTGCCCGGCGCGCACCCGGCGTAGACGGCGAACACGCCGCTGTCGGCGTACTGGCTGGCGTAGGAGTAGACCGAGTACGCCAGGCCACGCTGCTCCCGGATCTCCTGGAACAGCCGGCTGGACATGCCGCCGCCGAGCACGTTGTTGAGCACGCCGAGCGCGAACCGCCTGTCGTCGGTGCGGTCGATCCCCGGGCAGCCGAGGATGACGTGCGCCTGCTCGGTCTCCTTCGGCTCGACGAGCGTGGTGGCCGGCTTGGTGCGTACCGTCGGGGTGGCCGCGCGGTGCGGCGCGGGCGACGCCGGGTCGGTGTCCAGCGGGGTGCCGCGCAGCGCCTGCCGGACCAGCTTGACCACTGCGGCGTGGTCGAGGTTGCCGGCGGCGGCGATCACGATCTGCGGCGCGGTGTAGCGGCGGCGGTAGAAGCCCTGGATCTGCCGCCGGGTCATCGGCGTGACCGTCTCCTCCGTGCCGGAGATGAGCCGGCCCAGCGGGTGGTCGCCGTAGACGGCGCGGGCGAACAGGTCGTGCACCTCGTCGCCGGGCTCGTCGTCGTGCATGGCGATCTCTTCGAGGATGACGCCGCGTTCGGTCTCCACGTCGGCGGCGGTCAGCACCGAGTCGGCGACCAGGTCGCACATGACGTCGATGGCCAGCGGCAGGTCCTCGTCCAGCACCCGCGCGTAGTAGCAGGTGTATTCCTTCGTGGTGAAGGCGTTCGTCTCGCCGCCCACGGCCTCGATCTGCGCCGAGATCTCCAGCGCGCTGCGCTTGTTGGTGCCCTTGAACAGCAGGTGCTCCAGGAAGTGCGCGGCACCGGCCTGCGAGCCGGTCTCATCGCGCGAGCCGACCGCCACCCAGATGCCGAACGACACGCTGCGCATCGCCGGGATCGCCTCGGTGAGCACCCGCAGCCCGCTGGGCAGCACGGTACGGCGGACGGTGCCGCCGAGCGGGTCGTCGCTGAGCGTCCGGGTGACCGCGCGGGCCGCCGAACCGGTCGACGCCACCCCCCGTCCCGTCGAGGCGACTGACGAACTCACGAGAACCTGCTCTCCGGATGACGAGGAACGGCGGGACGTACGACGGCTCCAGCTCGCGCAGGCGACCTGGAGCCGTGGGCCGGCCCGGGCGACGCGGACGTCACCCGGGCCGGTCGGTGGATCAGCTGTGCCGGGTCCGGCGACGTGGACGGGACTCGCCGCCGCCCTCGCCACCCTCGGAGCGGCGCTCGCCACCCTCGGAGCGGCGCTCGCCACCCCGGTCACCGCGGTCACGCGGGCCACGGTCGCCGCCGCGGTCCCGGCCCGACGGACGGTCGCCACCGGCTGCCTCACCGGCGGCCGGCGCCTCGGCGCCCTCCGGACGGATCTTGTCCAGGTAGATCTTGCCGCGGGCGTCGATGTCCGCGATCTCCACCTCGACCTTGTCGCCGACGTTGAGGAAGTCCTCGACCTTCTCGACCCGCTTGCCGTCGCCCACCTTGGAGATGTGCAGCAGGCCGTCACGGCCCGGCAGGAGCGAGATGAAGGCGCCGAACGCGGCGGTCTTCACCACCGTGCCGAGGAACCGCTCGCCCACCTTCGGCAGGGTCGGGTTCGCGATGCCGTTGATCCGGTCAACAGCGGCCTGGGCCGACGGCCCGTTGGTCGCGCCGACGTAGATGGTGCCGTCGTCCTCGATGGAGATCTCGGCGCCGGTCTCGTCCTGGATGGCGTTGATGGTCTGGCCCTTCGGGCCGATCACCATGCCGATCTTGTCGACCGGGATCTTCACGGTGGTCACCCGCGGCGCGTAGTCCGACATCTCGGCCGGCGCCTCGATGGCCCGCTGCATCACGTCGAGGATGGTCTGCCGGGCCTCGTGCGCCTGCTGGAGCGCGGCGGCCAGCACGTCCGACGGGATGCCGTCGAGCTTGGTGTCGAGCTGCAGCGCGGTGACGAAGTCACGGGTGCCGGCGACCTTGAAGTCCATGTCGCCGAACGCGTCCTCGGCGCCGAGGATGTCGGTCAGCGTCACGTACTGGGTCTTGCCGTCGACCTCGTCGGAGATGAGGCCCATGGCGATGCCGGCGACCGGCGCCTTCAGCGGCACACCGGCCGAGAGCAGGCCCAGCGTCGAGGCGCAGACCGAACCCATCGAGGTGGAGCCGTTGGAGCCGAGCGCCTCGGAGACCTGCCGGATGGCGTACGGGAACTCCTCGCGCGACGGCAGCACCGGGATCAGCGCCCGCTCGGCCAGCGCGCCGTGACCGATCTCGCGACGCTTCGGCGAGCCGACCCGGCCGGTCTCACCGGTCGAGTACGGCGGGAAGTTGTAGTTGTGCATGTAGCGCTTGCGGTTCTCCGGGGACAGCGTGTCCACCATCTGCTCCATGCGCAGCATGTTCAGCGTGGTGACGCCCAGGATCTGGGTCTCGCCGCGCTCGAACAGCGCCGAGCCGTGCACCCGCGGCAGCACGCCGACCTCGGCGCTCAGCGGACGGATGTCACGCGGGCCGCGGCCGTCGATGCGGACCTGCTCGCGCAGCACCCGGTTGCGGACCTCGGACTTGGTCAGCGAGCGGAACGCGGCGGACAGCTCCTTCTCGCGGCCCTCGAACCGGCCGGTCAGCTCCTCGGCGACCTTGGCCTTGATCCGGTCCAGGGCCTCCTCGCGGTCGGCCTTGCCGGCGATCTTCAGGGCCTCGGTGACGTCGGCGCGGGCCACGTCGGCCACCGCGTCGTAGACGTCGTCCTGGTAGTCCAGGAAGACCGGGAACTCGCTGACCGGCTTGGCGGCGACCTCGGCCAGCTCGCTCTGCGCCCGGCACAGCTCACGGATGGCCGGCTTGGCGGCCTCCAGGCCGCTGGCCACGATCTCCTCGGTCGGCGCGGTGGCGCCGTCGGAGATCAGGGCCACCGCGTTCGGGGTGGCCTCGGCCTCGACCATCATGATCGCGACCTCGCCGTCGGCGAGGGTGCGGCCGGCCACGACCATGTCGAAGGTGGCCCGGGCCAGCTCCTCCAGGGTCGGGAAGGCGACCCACTGGCCGTCCACGTGCGCGACCCGGGTCGCGCCGATCGGGCCGGAGAACGGCAGGCCGGAGAGCTTGGTCGACATCGAGGCGGCGTTGATGGCCACCACGTCGTACGGGTGCTGCGGGTCGAGCGCCAGCACGGTCTCGACGACCTGGACCTCGTTGCGCAGGCCCTTGACGAACGACGGGCGCAGCGGCCGGTCGATCAGCCGGCAGGTGAGGATGGCGTCCTCGCTGGGCCGGCCCTCGCGGCGGAAGAACGAGCCGGGGATGCGGCCCGCGGCGTACATCCGCTCCTCGACGTCCACCGTCAGCGGGAAGAAGTCGAACGACTCGCGCGGCTGCTTGCCGGCGGTGGTGGCGGAGAGGACGACCGTCTCGCCGAGCTGGGCGACGACGGAGCCGGCGGCCTGACGGGCCAGGCGGCCGGTGGAGAAGGTGATCTCACGGGTGCCGAAGGACCCGTTGTCGATCACCGCGGTGCGGGATTCGGTGCCGAGGTTGGTCTCGGTCATGTGCTGTGGTGCTCCTTCGCGTCGTCGGCCGACGACACGGGAACTGCTCAGGCGGCCGGTCTTCGATCGAAGCGCCCGGGGTGGCCGGCGTCGTGCCGGGATTCCCGGGGGCCACTACCGGAGACCGGTGCTGACCGGCTCCCTCTTCGGGTGTCGCGCGGCCGGGTTCTTCGGTGGTACTGCAACGGGGGAGCGGCCAGGCGGCCACTCCCCCGTCAGGTCATCGGCGCAGGCCGAGCCGCTCGATGAGCGACCGGTAGCGGTTGATGTCCTTCTTCTGGACGTAGTTCAGCAGCCGGCGGCGCCGGCCGACCAGCAGCAGCAGCCCACGGCGGCTGTGGTGGTCGTGCTTGTGCACCTTCAGGTGCTCGGTGAGCTCCGCGATCCGCTTGGTCAGGACCGCGACCTGCACCTCGGGCGAGCCGGTGTCGCCCTCGGCGGTCGCGTACTCCTGGCGGATCTTGGCCTTGGCTTCCTGGTCGAGCGCCATGTTCTCCCTGTTTCGTGGGTCATTCGATGAGGTCCGGAGCGGTCGTGGTGACCGGTGCAACGGACCGGTTCCTCGCACCCGCGGCGTCGTGCAGGCACGCGAGGCCCCCGTCGGTCAGCCGACGTCTCCGTCAGCCTACCAGCCCTCGGGACGGACGGCCGGTCAAGGTGGCCCCGCGCCGGTCAGAGCACCGCCCGGCGGGTGCGTTCCACGTCCTCGGCGATCTGGGCCACCAGCGGTTCGATCGCGTCGTATGTCCGCTGCTCACGCAGGTGCGCCACGAAGTCGAGCGCCAGCCGCTCGCCGTACAGGTCGCCGCTGAAGTCCAGCGCGTACGCCTCCACCCGCCGCTCCCGGCCGGAGAACGTCGGGTTGGTGCCGATCGACACGGCCGCGGCCAGCGGTTCGCCGTCGCGGCGCACCAGGCGGGCCGCGTACACCCCGTCGGCCGGCACCGCCGCGTACCTGTGGGTCAGCAGGTTGGCGGTGGGGTAACCCAGCTCACGTCCGCGCTGGTCGCCGCGGACCACCACGCCCTCGACGCGGTGCGGGCGGCCGAGCGCCGCCGCCGCCGCGCCCACGTCCCCCGCGTCGACGCAGGACCGGATGTACGTGGAGGAGAAGACGGTCCCCGCCTCGGCGACCAGCGGCGCCCCCTCGACGGCGAACCCGAAGGTGCGGCCCAGCCGCTCCAGCAGCGGCACGTCACCGGCGGCCCGGTGCCCGAACCGGAAGTTGTCACCGACCACCACCAGCGCGGCGTGCAGGTGCGCGACCAGGACGTCGTGCACGAACGCCTCGGGTGGCAGCCGGGAGAACTCGACTGTGAACGGCACCACGCAGAGCACGTCCACGCCGAGCGCCTCGATCAGCTCGGCCTTGCGGGCCGGCTCGGTCAGCACCGCCGGGTGCGAGCCGGGGCGTACCACCTCGGCGGGGTGCGGGTCGAACGTCACCACCACCGACTTGACGCCCAGCTCCCGGGCGCGCGCCACGGCGTGACCGATGGTGGCCTGGTGCCCCCGGTGCACGCCGTCGAAGACGCCGATGGTGACCACCGAGCGTCCCCAGCCGCCGGGCGCCGCCTCGTACCCCCGCCACCGCTGCATGCCGTTCCTCCCCTGTCCGCCCGCGCCGTTCAGGCCGGGGCGAGCACGATCTCCGCGCGGGCCCGACCGTCCCGCTCGCTGACGATAGCGATCAGCCCGCCCGCCGGGTCGAAGACCGCGTACGGCCCGGTGATGCCGGCGGGCGCCAGCGGCCCGCCGTGGGACAGCACCCGGGTCTCGTCGGCGGTGGCGTCCCGGCGCGGGAAGAACCGCGCGGCGGCGGCGTCCAGCGGCAGGTTCACCACGTCCGGCGCGCGCTCCTCGAGCTGGTCGAGCGTGGCCGCCTCGGCCAGCGTGAACCCGCCCACAGCGGTCCGGCGCAGCGCGGTGAGGTGACCGCCGACGCCGAGCGCCGCGCCCGCGTCGCGGGCCAGCGCCCTGATGTACGTCCCGGACGAGCAGGTCACGTCCACGTCCACGTCCACCACGTCCGGGACGTCCCGGCGGATCGCCAGCACGTCCAGCCGCGACACGGTGACCCGGCGGGCGGGCAGCTCGACCGCCTCCCCGTCGCGGACCCGCTTGTACGCCCGCTGCCCGTCGATCTTGATGGCGCTCACCGCGCTCGGCACCTGGTCGATCTCGCCGGTGAGGGCGGCCAGCGCGGCGCGCACCCCGTCGTCGGTGACCGCTCCGGCCGGGGTGGTCGCGACGACCTCGCCCTCGGCGTCGTCGGTGACCGTGGCCTGTCCCAGCCGGATCGTCGCGGCGTAGCTCTTGCCGGCGCCGATCACGTACGTGAGCAGCCGGGTCGCCCGGCCCACCCCGATCACCAGGACGCCGGTGGCCATCGGGTCGAGCGTGCCGCCGTGACCGACGCGGCGGGTACGCGCCAGCCGCCGGATGCGGGCCACGACGTCGTGCGACGTCATGCCGCCGGGCTTGTCGACCACGATCAGACCGTCTGTGCTCACGACCGCCAAGCCTGCCAGATGTCGGTGATCGGCCCTGCGGGGGATACCGCCCAGCTTCGGCGGGGTGTCAAGATCGTGCGCCAGCGCCCCGTCTGCCCGGGAAGTCCGATGACCGATCACCGCTCCGCCCCCGACCCCTGCTTCTCCGCCGGCCCGCCGGAGGACGAGCTGGGACGGGTGCCCGAGTGGCTGCGCCGGCCCGAGCCCGAGGTGCCGCCCGGCCGCGCGGACCGCCTGCGGATCGCGCTCGGCGGGCACTCCGGCAAGCTGCTCGGCGGCGTACTCGCGCTGGTGCTGCTCGCGTTCTTCGGGCTCGTCGGGGGCCTCGGCTATCAGGGCTTCCAGCGCTGGCGGGAACCGGCCGCCGAACACCCCACGGTGAGCCTGCCGGTCGGTGAGCAGGCGTCCTCGTCGGCCTCGCCCCCGCCGGCCGCCGGCCCGTTCGACGGCACCCCGGCGGCGGCCTTCCCGGAGGGCGCGGCGGGGATCGCGCTGCCCCGCGCCAAGCGCACCGGCCCGTTCACCGAGAAGCAGGTGGCCGACACGCTGGCCAAGGTACGCAAGGCGCTGATCACCGCCCGGCTGGACCGCACCTTCTTCACCGCGAAGGACCCGGAGCGGCTGGTGCGCCAGTTCGCCCCGGACGCGCGGGCCGGCGTGCGCGACGACTTCCCCACCGGCGAGGCGAGCACCTACGCGACCCGGCTCGCCCCCGGCGCCCGGCTCACCGCCGACCAGCCCCGGGTCAAGGGCCGGATCAGCTACCGGGCGACGAAGGACCGGGACGGCATCCGCATCCTGGAGGTGACCACGAACTTCGTCTGGGCGTACGCGTTCCCCACCACCAGCCCCACGCCGGGCGACGGCGTCGTGGTGGTCCACGACACGGTGAAGTGGAGCATCCCGCACCCGGCCGACGTGACCACCGCCTCCGCCGGGCTGTGGATCGAGAGGGCCGACTCGTACGCCTCCAACATCGACTGCGCCGCGCTGGACAAGGGGCTGCTCGCGCTCGGCAAGCAGTCGTTCGGCGGGCCGGCCGACCCGGACCCGGACGCGGTCTTCGACCCGGACAAGACGGTCGATCTGCCGGACACCTGCTGACCCGCCCGCCTCGTGGACGGAGACCTACCCGATGAGTGACGTACCGCCTCCGGCGCCACCCCACCGCGCGCGGGTCGACCTGCCCGACTGGATGCGCCATCCGGAGCCGCCGCGCCGTACCCCCGGGCGCCGCCTGTCCGACCTCGTCGACCGCGTACCTGCGCTGGCGGCGGCACGCCGCCGGATGTGGGCCCGGCAGGGCCGGACGCGGTTCGGCGACCGGCACCCGGCGCTGGCCGCGATCGGCTCGTTCGTGTTCGTCGCGGTGACGGCGACGCTGCTCGTCGTCGGCATGCTCCACCTCGCCTGGGCGATCCGTCAGCATCGCATCTGACCAGCGGGGGAAACGGGACAGCGGGGATCGGCGTCCGGGTGCAATGATCATGCGCCCCCTGCTCCCTGCACCCCTCTGGAACGCCGCATGAGCACCGAACCCGGCACCACCCCACCCGAGCCGGATCCCTACGCCGTCGCCTCCCGGGGCGAGGAGATCCAGCTGCCGAGCTGGATGACCGGCGCGGACGCGGACGTCCCGCTGACCCGCGCCGAGCGCTTCCGGATGGTCTGGTCCCGGCAGCGCGGCAAGCGTCACGTCGCGCTCGTGGTGGTGCTCGCGCTGGTGCTGATCGGCGGCACTGCCGTGCTCGGCCGGGTCACAGTCGACCGGGTACGGTCCGGCACCGCCGCCGCGGCCTCGGCCGAGGCCAGCCCGTCGCCGGTTCCACTCAGCCGGGTCGGCGAGCCGCGCGACCTGTTCGTGGGCACCGCCGGAGCGGACTTCGCGGTCGGCGAGGCCGGGATCGTCCTGCCGCGGGCCACGGCGCAGCCGCCGTTCACCGCCCGCGAGGTGGCCGCGGCGCTGACCCAGGTCCGGGCCGCTCTGGTCCAGGCCCGGCTCGGCCTCCCCATGCGCGTCGGTGACGCGGAGCCGTTCCTGGCGTTGCTGGCGCCGGAGTCCCGCGCCCAGTTGCGCCGGCACTTCGAGGACCAGTCGTTCGTGCACTACGCCACCCGGATCGGCTCCCAGGCCGAGGTGGACGAGATCCGGGTCCGGGGCGAGATGACCTATGAGGTGTTCACCGCCGAGGACGGCGAGCCGAGCCTGCGGATCACCACCGAGTACGTCTGGATGTACGCGTTCGACATCCCGCGGACGACGCCGGGCCCGGCGGGGATCGCCAGCATCCGCGACCAGGTGGTCTGGGAGATCTTCCAGCCCGGGGATCTGCCGGCGACGCAACGCGGCCTCTGGCTGATCTCTGCGAAGTCGAGCACGAACAACGTCGACTGCTCCCGCCTGAAGGAGGGCTTCTTCACGGTCGAGCCGTGGACGGGCGGTCCCGGCTCGTTCAAGCCCTGCTGACCGGCGTCAGCGCACCGCGCCGACCACCGCCCACGCACCCGAGCGCATCCGCAGCAGCAGGCCAGCCAGCCGCAGCACCACGAACAGCGTCAGTCCGGCCCAGATCCCGCCCAGCCCGAGGTCGAACCCGTAGGCCAGCCAGATCGCCGGCAGGAACCCGCCGAACGCACACACGATGGTGAGGTTGCGCAGGTAGCGCACGTCGCCCGCGCCGATCAGCACCCCGTCGAGCGCGAACACCACGCCGCCGATCGGCTGGAGCGCCACGAACCACGGCCAGGCCGTCATGGCCTGCTCACGTACCTGCGGATCGGAGCTGAACCACGACGGCACGACGCCGGCGCCGGCGGCGATGAGCACCGCGAAGGCCACGCCGCACAGCCCGCCGAGCAGCGCGATGCGGCGGGCCAGGAACCGCGCGGCCGCCGCGTCGCCGCCGCCGAGCGCGGCGCCGACCAGCGACTGCGCGGCGATGGCCAGCGCGTCGAGCACCAGCGCGGTGAAGAACCACAGCTGTACGGCGATCTGGTGCGCGCCGACCGCGGCGGCCCCGAAGCGGGCCGCGACAGCTGTGGCGGACAGGAAGCTGGCCTGGAACGCGACGCCCCGCACGAGCAGGTCCCGGCTGAGCACGAGCTGCTGACCGATCACCCGCGGCCGGGGGCGCAGCGAGACCCGCTCCCGCACCAGCGCCGCCGCGAACAGGACACCGGACAGCGTCTGCGCGATCGCGTTCGCCACCGCCGAGCCGACCAGGCCGAGCCCGGCCGGGTAGACGAGCAGCGGGCAGAGCACCGCGGAGAGCAGGTTCGGGCCGAGCACGAACAGCAGCGGGCGGCGGGTGTCCTGGATGCCGCGCAGCCAGCCGTTGCCGGCGGCGGCGAGCAGCAGGCCGGGCGCGCCGAGCGCCGCGATCCGCAGCCACCCGGCGGCGGCGTCGGCCACCTCGCCGGGGCCGCCGACGAGGGTACGCGCCAGCGCGCCCCCACCGATGCCGATGGCGACCGCCACCAGCACTCCGGTGGCGAGCGCGAGCCAGGACGCCTGGACGCCCTCGGCCACCGCGGCGGCCCGGTCCCCCGCCCCGAAGCGGCGGGCCGAGCGGCCCGTTGTGCCGTACGCGACGACGGTCCCGACCCAGGCGGTGAGCGTCATGACCGTGCCACCGACGGCGAGCGCGGCCAGCGGCACCCGGCCGAGGTGACCGACCACTGCGGTGTCGACCAGGACGTAGAGCGGCTCGGCGGCCAGCACCACGAGGGCGGGCAGCGCGAGCGCGGCGATCCGCCGCGGCGAGGCGGTGACGGGGGTGGCGGTGGTGCTCATCGCCGCCGATCCTGGCACGCTCCCAGTAAGGCACGCAAGGCAGACGGCTACTTACCCACAGCGGCCGGGAAACGGGCGGGTTCCCGAGCGGCGGTGACGTCGGCGTCGGGCCGGGGTGTGGTCCTCGGGCCCGGCCGGCGTCACCGCCGGACGGCGTATGTCACTGACGGGTGTCCATCGAGGTCTGCAGCGCGCGGCGCATCTGCTCGCGCGCCTCGTCGGTGGTGGTCTCGGTCTGCGGCTTGCGCTTGCTCGGCATCTCAAGGTCCTTCCAGGGTGCGGACCGCCGGGACGTGGCGGTCCTACGGGCGCCCGGCGCTCCGGATCGGCGCGACAGCGAATCGCGCCGCGACCGGAAGTCGTCGGCGGCTGAGCGCCCGGCAGCGGTCCGGGATCACCGGAGCGGCTCGCCTGGCAGCGGGAGCCCGGGTCGGTCTGACCCTGGAGGGAGGCGAAGCCGGGTGCGGCACCACCGCCCGTGACCAGCGCCGCGAAGCGCCGGTCCCGCACCCAAATTAACGTTCACTTTCCAGATGCTGCCCGCTGTTCCCGAAATGCGGAAAGATCAACGTCGTCGTCCGGTCCGGCGAGGGCGGTCAGCGGGCCAGGAAGTGCCAGCCCAGCCACCACCAGAAGCCGAACAGCCCGATCCGGCCGACCGGCACCGGGCCCACCTCGTACCGCATCACGAACGCGCAGACGTCGGCCAGCGACGGGATCCGCGACCCCTCCCGGCGCGCGGCCCACTCGACGACGGCGAACAGCACGATCGAAACCAGGAAACCGCCGATCGCCAGTGCCCGCATCATCGGCGCACCAGTCCCCAGAACGCGGACAGCCACGCGAACCAGGCCGCCGAGCGGATCAGGTTGTCCTCCAGCAGCGGATCGGCCAGCCGGGAGAAGGTGGGGAAGTCGTCACCCGCCGCCATCACGAACGTCGCCCCCTCGAAGACCCCGAAGACGGTCACCGGGACCAGCCACCAGAGCGCGACCGACGGCAACCGGCGCGGCGCCGGACGCCGGGGCACCCGGTTGCTCAGGCCGACCCAGATCAACCCCCCGCCGGTGGTGAGGATGTAGAGGTTCGCCGCGGTCGAGAAGGACGGCATCTGGCCGCCGACCAGAGAGAGGCAGATCAGCACCGGCACGGAGACGACCGGCCGGTCCCAGGCCCGGGGCGCCTCGACGGTGAGCTCACGGGGATGATCCATCACCCGATTGTCCCCAGCGTGACGCACCGCGGAAAGCCCGGCACGCGTCGTGATCCCCCGAAAACGCGCCGATCAGCTCACACTTCCGATCGCCGCCGCACCGGATCGACCGGACCAGAAGGACATATCGCTCCAGCCGGGCGCCTCACGCCACGGGGGTCACCACGCCGGTGGCCAGCTCGGCGCGGATCCGTCCGACCACCTCGTCGAGCGCTCCCCGGCCGGTGAAACCGGCGGCGAACCGGTGCCCGCCGCCGCCGAGCGCCACCGCCACCCGGCTCACGTCCACCGCGCCCTTGCTGCGCAGCGACACCGCCCACTCCGCCTCGCCCGACTGCTTCACCACGCAGCTCACGTCCGCCTCGGCGGTGCAGCGCACCGAGTCGATCAGCGCCTCCAGCACGTACGCGGGCTGGTCGTGGCGGACCAGGTCGTCGCGGGTGGCGTACGTCCAGACGAGGCCGTGCCCGGCGGCGGCCGCCGGTTCCAGCGTGGCCCGGCCCAGCACCTCGCCGAAGAGGCGGACGGCGCCGAACGGGCGGGTGTCGAAGATCCGCCGGGAGATGTCACCGGGCCTGATGCCGGTGGCGATCAGGCGGGCGGCCGTCTCGTGCACGGCCGGTGTGGTCGCCTCGAAGCGGAACGAGCCGGTGTCGGTGGTCAGCGCGACGTACAGCCCGGTCGCGATATCCGCATCCAGTGTCACGCCGAGCCGGTCCAGCAACTCCAGCGCGACCACGGAGGTGGCGGCGGCGTGCGGGTCGACCAGGCTGATCCGGCCGAACCCGCTGTTCGAGGCGTGGTGGTCGAGCACGAGCGACGTGCCGGCCGTGTCCAGCCGGTCGGCCAGGTCGCCCAGCCGGGACTCGCTCGCCGCGTCGAAGCAGATCACCAGGTCCGGAGCCGGGTCCGCGTCGTCCTGCGGCACCAGCAGGTCCACGCCGGGCATCCACCGGAACGGCTCCGGCACCTCAGGCGGGCCGGGGAAGGTGGCCTGGAGATCGCGTACGCCGAGCCGACGCAGACCCAGCCCGAAGCCGAGCATGCTGCCCAGCGCGTCCCCGTCCGGGTTCACGTGGCAGATCAGCAGCACCCGCGCGTCGGCGGGGAGATCGCGTACCGCCGCGACGGCGGCCGCCCATGCGGTCTCGGTGGGCCCGGCCGGCGCGCCATCCGCGGCGGCCTCGGTCACCGGCGGTCGCCGGCGCGCGGCTCGTCGTCGCCCTCGTCCTCGGCCGGGGCGTCCTCGCCGTCCTCGTCCTCCTCCTCGACCCGGTACGGCTGGGCGTCACCCGCGTACGAGGCCTGGGCGGCGAGGCGCTGCACCTCGGCGTCGGCGGTACGTGCGGCGGCGAGCAGGTCGTCGATGTGCTTGACCTGGTCCTGCACGTCGTCGAGGACGAACGTGAGCGTCGGCGAGTGCCGCAGCCCGAGCGCCTTGCCGACGGTGCTGCGCAGCATGCCCTTGGCGCTCTCCAGCGCGGCGGCGGTGCTCGCCTGGGCCGCCGCGTCGCCGAGCACCGTGTAGAAGACAGTGGCGTCGCGCAGGTCGGCGGTGATCCGGGCGTCGGTGATCGTGATCATGCCGAGCCGGGGGTCCTTGATCTGGCTGCGCACCACCGACGCGACAAGTTCCCGGATGCGCTCCGCGTGCCGGCGAACCTTTGCCTGATCCGTCATGTCCCCCACCTCCGGGATCACCTGTACCAATGACGGCGCCGGATCACCAGGCGATCCGGGCCGTCGGCCGGAGACGGCGGGCGCGTGGGCGCCGCCGGGTCCGACCGCCCAACGCTGAAGAACACTACCCGCGCCCGGCCGGGCGTCGCGCGGCACGGCCGGAGTGCCGCGCGACGCGCCGTCAGTCGTCCGCGCCGTGCAGACGACGGCGCACCGACAGCAGCTCGGTCTCCGGGCGGGCGGCGACCAGCCGCTCGCAGGAGTCGAGCACCTCACGGACGTGGGCCGGCTCGGCGGCCACCACCGCCACCCCGATCTCGGCCCGGCCGTGCAGGTCCAGCGCCCCCACCTCGGCGGCGGAGACCTCGAACTTGCGCAGCGCGGCGACGATCGGCCGGACGTAGGACCGCTTGGCCTTCAGGGACCGGGAGTCACCCGGGAGCAACAGGTCGAACAGTGCGGTTCCGGTATACACGGCGAGCAACGGTACGCCGGGCGGCGCACCCCGGCACGCGATTAAGGCGCGACAGCCACCAGCACGTCCCGCTCGATCGCCTGGTCGACCCGGTGGGCGAAGTCACCGAAGCCCGGGCCGTCGAGCACGCGCAGCCCGGCGTCGGCCAGCACCGCCTCCGCCTGCGCCCGCGGGGCCACGTGCGTGTTCCAGGACAGGCCGAGCGCCCCGCCTGGGCGCAGCAGCTCCCGCCACACGGGCACGGCGGCGGTGAGCAGCTCCAGCGGACTGCGGGACAACCCGTGGTCGGTACGGCTGCCGTGCGCCACGCCGTACGGCGCGTCGGTGACGATCACGTCGGCGCAGCGGGCGCGCAACGCCTCGCGGGCCCGGGTGGTGTCGGTGTTCAGCACAATGACGCGCTGGGTGGCCCCGGCCCGGTGCTCGTCCCGCGACGGCGCGAGCACCGCCTCGAACCGGCGGGCGACCAGCTTGCGGTCCCGGCGCACCGACGTCGACTCGGCGGTGTGCTTGAGCCGCTTGCGGCGCAGCCAGGTGCGCAGGAACGCCGCGTACGCCTCCACGTCCTGACTGTCACGCTCGATGCCGATGCCGTCGTAGCCGTACATCAGGGCCTGGTTGAGCGTCGTGCCCCGGCCGCAGAGCGGATCCAGCACCACCACCGGACCGTCCAGCATCCGCGGCGCGGCTGCGGAGGCGAGCACTGTGACGTTGAGCAGCAGCCGGGTGAACTGCTCGTTGGTCTTTCCGGCGTACTTGGGGATGGTGATCAGGTCGGAGTCGTACCGGGCCAGCGGGCGCAGCGGCACCGGCCGCAGCAGGTCGTCGCCGACCCGCTCGAACAGCGCGTACGCCGCCGACAGGTTCGCCAGGTGGGCCAGGTCCCGCTCGCCGAGCCCGGGCGCGGCGGTGGTGAACGTCAGGTACTCCACCCCGCCGATCCCGGTCACCTCCGGGTCGGCCGGTACGACGTCCAGCACGCCGGAACCGGCGAACACGGCCAGTTCGGCGCGGGCCAGCCGGGCCGCCGCGTCGGCGTAGACGCGGTTGGCGGAGGGGGCGAGGAGCAGCGCGTACCGGATCACGCCGCAGATTGTCGCAGCCTGCACAGACGGCGACGGCCGGGGCCCGAAGGCCCCGGCCGCCGGCCGGTCGTACGCGTGGTTCTCAGGCGCGCGGCTTCTCGCGCATCTCGAACGTCTCGATGACGTCGCCGACCTGGACGTTGTTGTAGCCGCCCAGCGTCAGACCACACTCGAAGCCCTCGCGGACCTCGGTCGCGTCGTCCTTGAACCGCTTCAAGGAGCTGATCGTGAGGTTGTCCGCCACGACCGCCCCGTCCCGCAGCAGCCGCGCCTTGGCGTTGCGGCGGATGAGGCCGGACCGGACGATACAGCCGGAGATGTTGCCGATCTTGGACGAGCGGAAGACGTCGCGGATCTCCGCGGTGCCCAGCTCGACCTCCTCGTACTCCGGCTTGAGCAGACCCTTGAGCGCGGCGTCGATCTCCTCGATGGCCTGGTAGATGACGGTGTAGTACCGGATCTCCACGCCCTCGCGGTCGGCCATCTCGCGGACCTTGTTCGAGGCCCGCACGTTGAAGCCGATGATCGTGACCGCCTCGGACGAGGCGCTCGCGAGCATGACGTCGCTCTCGGTGATCGCGCCCACGCCCCGGTGGATGATCCGAAGCTGGACCTCCTCCGGGATGTCGAGGTTGAACAGCGCGTCCTCGAGCGCCTCCACGGAACCGGAGACGTCGCCCTTGAGCACCAGGTTGAGCGAGGTCTTCTCGCCCTCCTTGAGCTGCTCCATGAGCGTCTCGAGAGTGGCCCGGCCACGGGAGTTGGCGAACGACGCCGCCCGCCGCCGTGCCTGACGCTGCTCGGCGATCTGCCGCACGGTGCGGTCGTCCTCGGCGGCCAGGAAGGTGTCACCCGCACCCGGCACCGTGGTCAGACCCAGCACCATGACCGGACGGGCCGGACCAGCCGAATCGACCGGCTTGCCGTTCTCGTCGAGCATGGCCCGGACCCGGCCGTGCGCCCCACCGGCGACGATCGAGTCACCGGCACGCAGGGTGCCCTTCTGCACCAGCACGGTCGCCACCGCGCCACGGCCCTTGTCCAGGTGCGCCTCGATCGCGACACCCTGCGCCGGCCCGTCGATCGGAGCGGTCAGCTCCAGCGACGCGTCGGCGGTCAGCAGCACGGCCTCGAGCAGTTCCTCGATGCCGATGCCGGGCTTGGCCGCCACGTTGACGAACATGGTGTCGCCGCCGTACTCCTCGGCGACCAGGCCGTACTCGGTCAGCTGCTGGCGGACCTTGTCCGGGTTCGCCTCGGGCTTGTCGACCTTGTTGACCGCGACCACGATCGGCACGTCCGCCGCCTTGGCGTGGTTGAGCGCCTCGATGGTCTGCGGCATGACACCGTCGTCGGCCGCGACCACCAGGATCACGATGTCCGTGACCTGGGCACCACGGGCACGCATGGCGGTGAACGCCTCGTGACCCGGGGTGTCGATGAACGTCACCGCGCGGTCCTCGCCCTCGTGCGGGACGTGGACCTGGTAGGCGCCGATGTGCTGGGTGATGCCACCCGCCTCGCCGGCCACCACGTTCGCCTTGCGGATCGCGTCGAGCAGCTTGGTCTTACCGTGGTCGACGTGACCCATGACGGTCACCACCGGCGCACGGCTGACCAGGCGGTCCGCCGCGACCTCGGCGTCGAGGTCGATGTTGAACTGCGCGAGCAGCTCGCGGTCCTCGTCCTCCGGGCTGACGATCTGCACGTCGAAGCCGAGGTGCTCACCCAGCAGCTGCAGGGTCTCGTCGGAGCACGACTGGGTCGCCGTCACCATCTCGCCCAGGTTGAACATCTCCTGGACCAGCGAACCCGGGTTGGCGTTGATCTTGTCGGCGAAGTCCGACAGCGAGGCGCCACGGGACAACCGGACGACCTGACCCTGACCGCGGGGCGCACCCGAGGACATGGTCGGGGCCGACAGGTTGTCGAACTCCTGTCTGCGCTGCTTCTTGGACTTGCGACCGCGGGTCGGCCGGCCGCCGGGACGCCCGAAGGCACCCGCCGCGCCACCGCCACGGCCACGGCCACCGCCGCCGGGACGGCCACCGCCGCCGACCGGGCCACCCGGACGGAAACCACCGCCGGCAGCACCTCGGCGAA
>NZ_LEKG01000168.1:0-17942 GCF_001029515.1 Micromonospora sp. RV43
TGAACGTGCAGGTCATCGCCGACGCGGCCGGGCGTCTCGTCTGGGCCTCGGCCGCGCTGCCCGCCTCGACGCACGACCTGACCGCCGCCCGCACCCACGGCATCATCGACGCCCTGGCCAGCACCGACGTGATGACCTTCGCGGACAAGGGCTATCAAGGCGCCCCCGGCAGCGTGCGCACCCCGTTCAAGCGGCGCCGCTTCCGGCCGAAGCTGTCACGCCGGCAGAAGGCCGTCAACCGAGCGCACGCGAAGATCCGCGCCCGCGGCGAACGCGCGATCGCCACCCTCAAGACCTGGAAAATCCTGGTCAAGCTGCGCTGCTGCCCACGCCGAGCGACCGCGATCGTGCAGGCCATCCTCGTCCTGCACCGCGTCGAAGCCGACCGCTACGCAGGATGAAAATGGCTCAATGGGGTGAAGTGCCGGTCGTATACGACGACGTCGAGTTGGAGGCTTTGGTGGCCGCAGCTGTCGACGACGAAGGCCTTGTCGACGGCGTATCGCCTCGGTAGAAAGTCGCGAAGCATCGTGATCCATTCGGCTTCGCTGCCGTCGCCGATGGTCGGCATGTGACCGACGAGCTCCGGTGCGGCCTCCATGACGGCCCGTAGTCGCTTCGACTTCGCGGCGAAGGCGGTGCGCAGGTTAAATGGCCGGTTGTCGTCGGATTTGGCGCTCAAGAAGACTCCCTTGTCGTGAGGGCCGTGGCTTCGGCTTCCAGGCTGGCTGCCGTGTCCTCGGTGATCGCCACCTCAGCCTTCTCGATCTGGACGGGGTTGATGGCGACCACGGGCCAAATGTCTTGGCGGATTGCAACGCGGCCGTGGAGATGCGAGAGCCTCTGGGCTGGGTCGGCGAGGACGACGAGTGCTACGGGCCCCTGGGCGAGGCGGGCGATGGCTGCGAGGGCGCGCAGGTCGGTCCGGCTTGGGCCAATGTCAGCGGGATGGGTGTGCCATTCGCCGACGTATCCCACCACAGGCGGGGCATCGCCGCGCCCGATGGCCATTCGGGCTTGTGCTTGGCGGTGGCGCCGCAGGTAGCTGCGTCGGCTGCTCTGCGGATCCGCGACCGTGACCGTGCGGGTGACCACAATGAGGTTTGGTGTGCGGAAGCCGAGCAGGATGCCGCCAGTTTCGTGCGGAAGCGCCGCCATTCCGTCGGCGATCATCGCGTCGAGGGTTTGCCGGGTAATGAGGAGGTCGCCCGGGCCCTGGTATGCAGTCACTGATCTTGCCCTTCGGCGAGGGCACGTTGTTCGCCAGGCGCGGCGGCGCCGGGATTTAGCAGCAGGCCGGTGGTGTGGCGGACGGCAAGGGCGGCGGCCTCCCACACCGCCGCCGGTGGTGTCTGGCTGATGGGGCTGCCGCACCCGGTTTCGTAGACGTTACTGTGGGGTGGCGGCAGTTGCGGGAGTGGCAGCGGCTGCTCGCCGTCACGGACGGGAGCGCGGTCGACTCGGATGGCGTAGCCGTCAGCGAGGACGCACACGGACAGCAGGTGCCCGGCGCCAGCTCGCGCCGCCGCAGTGAGCATTGCGGTGGCGGTGGAGTCGGCCGTGGCATCGACGACAACATCGTGACCGGCGAGCAGGGTGAGAGCGTCGGCAACGGATCGCAGCCGCTCGTCTTGCCACTGCACGGCACCGAACCGGGGGCGTGTCTTGCACAGGGCTTCCGCGACTGCACGCGCCTTCGGCAACCCGACTGCATCGCCGTCGAGCAGGTGGCGTGTGGTGTTGCCCGGCAGAAGGAGGTCACCGTCGATCAGCACCAGTTCCCCGACGCCGCTGCGATGTAGCAGGTCAGCGACCACCGACCCGATAGCGCCGACGCCGACGACCGCGACTCGTTTGCTGGCGAGCTCCTCCGTTCGGGGATGAGCGCGGATGGTGCGCGTGGTGAGGTCGTCGGGAGCCGTCTTCAAGGATTTCACGGTCACCTTGTCGTCCTTGTCGGCGGCGAGCGCGAGTCCCAGTACTCCTCGCGCCGTGCGGTGGCGGTAGATCAGCATTACCTTCCGCAGGCCGTCGTCGTAGGCGCGGGCCAGAGTACGGGCACCGTCAGCGTCAACGGCGGCGCAGAGATCATCCCAGTCTCGGATCGGGCCGTCCAATTCCTTAGCGTTCAGTATCAGCACTGTGTCGGACGGCCAGATTCGGTGGCCGCTGGCGCGGCCCTGCCGGCGAGGCGCCGCTACTGGGCCGACGCGAAGAACGCCGTGGCGTTTCCGGCGCAGCTGGAGCACTTTGCCCTCGTGTCCGGCCAGATTGCCGTACAGGATGAGGGCTCGCTCTGCCGAGGGGTGCAGGTACCGGTCGAGGTCCAGCGCGGGTACGTCGTCGCCCCACCCTGCCGCGTCCTGGGCCAGCCAGGCACGGGCCTGGTCCAGCAACTGCTCGCCGTCGGCCCAGGGGATCCGAGTGTGATCTGCCTGGATGAACAGGCACATCGCACGGTCGAGGTCGCGGTGCCAGCCGTTGCTGGCCTCGTAATAGCTGTCGGTGAACGTTCGCCCGGTTACCTGCTCGGCCCAGCCACGGCTCAGCGGCAAGACCTTCGGTGCAGTGAAGGGGAAGTCTTCCTCAAGGACGACCTCGACCAGCGTCGTTCGCACCGACCCGTTGTCTCGATTGGCTGGCTGGAACGTCAGGGCACCGCGCCAGCGATCCTCTGGGCCGGCAACACGCCGGAAGCCGGCCTGGGCCAGAACGTCCAGGAGCGCGTCGCGGGCGACGGCCCTGCCGATACGCAGCGCTTCGGCCGCGTCGCTTCCTTCGACGGTGGTCATCCGAACCGGCGGTTACCTGCTGGAACGGCACGGTCTCCAGCGGTCACTGACGCGAACCGCTTGGCGGTGCCGTCAGCGTTGCAGTCCGCGGGCATCGGGAACACGTAGTCGTTGTCCCCTTGGTCATCGACGGCCTTACCGAGCAGATCACGAAACGCCTTCGCGGCAGCGCACCGATTATCGCTGGCCAAAGCTTCCTCGGCCCGATCGGCGGCGTCCAGAAAGGCATTGGCGAGGTCGCGCTTGTCCTCGTCCTCTGCCCGGACGGCCACCTTCTCGCCGGGGATCGTCGGATCATCGAGCCCGAAGTCGAGTACGAACGCGTCGTGCAGGACGTTCCCGGTCTCCCGTAGTGCGCTGGCGTAGTAGTCGGCCTGCGTCGGCCCCTCAACCAGGCCGGTGCGGAAAGCGTGCAGGGCGGCAATCTCGACGGTGAGCCCACCGGGCTTGCGCTTACCCACCAGACTTCGGCGCGTCTGCCGCAGCAGCTTGATAGTTGGCACGTAGAAGCCGTCGAAGTTGTCCGCGTTGTTCAACTCACTGGTCAGGCGGGTCAGCTCATGAGGGTTCGTCGCCTGCCAGCCCTGCGGATCGTCACCGTCCTCGCGCTTCGGCAGCTGCCACGCCTCGACGCCAGTAGGCGAAGTCCATGGCCGCGCCGGGACCGCGTCCACGTACAGCCCGTCGTACTCCGGAAAGCTCACCTGGAGGCTGCGCGCCTGCCGGTGTACCCGCGTCTTGCCGTCAACTGGCGGGAACGCCTTCCTCAGTACACGCTCGAACTCGCCCAGGAGCGTGCTCGGCAAGACGTCACTCCCCACCTCGGTTAGCCGGCCGAATACGTCGACGTCCTTGATCCGCCGGATGCTGACGTGCCGCTTGTAGCTACCGATGAGCAGCCGCTCGAAACCCCAACCTGCGATCACCGAATCGTCGGCGAGCGCATCACTCACCTCTGCATGAGCCAACGGCGCGTTCGTCTTGTCGGCCTCCGTCGGCTCGATGTTCCTCAGCGCTTCGTCGAACTGCGTCACCAACGCCGGCATCGCCTGATCTCCTCCACGTGCCACCTACCCGACGTATCAACAGTGAGTGCCCGGGCTGTGGGCCGTCCGCTAGCGAATCCACGGGGAACGCCTACCGTGGTAGCTCAATTCGTCCTGCTCACCCCGGCTATCGACAGTAGCGGGAGGGACTGACAAGAATGGTTCTTCAGCTGACGGTCGGACGCTACGAAGCGCACCAGCAGCCGCCCGAGTCCTCGGCCACCCGGGCACTCACCGTTCATTGCGGCCTTGGAGCGCGCTCTCATCGGCCAGAAGCGGATGCAAGCGGCTCGGGCTCAGGTGACTGTTTGAGGCGTGCTGCAGCGGATCCGGCAGCACCCGCCGCTCATCAGCAGACCCACGGACACTCACCCCAGGTCGCCGAAGTAGCCCTCCTCCTCGCCGAGCAGCAGCGGTACGTCGTACACCGACATGTCCGGCCGGAAGCGCGCGTACCTCACCCGGTGCCGCCATCGTCCGTGTTCGAACGCCACGTCGGCGTCGATCTCCGCCACCGCGCTGGGTTCCACCTGCACGTACCGCAGCGGCTCCGGCCGGTCCAGCTGTCCGGACCAGGACGCGGGTAACGGCTCCGGCCACGGGTGCACCACGGCGGCACTGTAGTGTTGCCGAGGCCGTAGCGGAGACAGCAGCCCGGCGAGCTCCGTCCGCTGGAGGCCCGTCAGCGGGTGTGTCCGCCCCGTGTACCGCAGCCGTCCCCTCCGATCGAACCGGCCGAGCAACAGGGTGTCGGGGTTGCGGATGCTGCCCGTCACTCCGCCGACGATCGCCTCGGTCACGATCCGGGTCCGGAACTTCCACCAGCCGCGCCGGCCAGGCTCGTACCGCCCGGCCAGCCGCTTGCTAACCACGCCCTCGATCCCGGCCGCGACGGTCCAGGTCAGCAGCCAGTCCGCCACCAGCCGCATGTCGGTCGTCTGCGGCGTCACGGCGAGCTGCGCCGGCGCGTCAGCGAGCAGCCGCTCCAGCCGGACTCGCCGCTCCGACAGCGGCAAATTCAGAACCACCTGCCCGCCGGCGTCCGCGAGAAGGTCGAACAGCACGTAGTGGGCGGGGCAGTCGTGGACCAGGCGCAGCAGGCCGCGGCCGGCGGTGACGCGCCGCTGCAACTGCGCGAAGTTCGTCCGGCCGCGCTCCCACACGATCAGCTCACCGTCCAGCACCACCCCATGCGGGAGCGTCCGGATCGCCCGGGTGATGTCTGCTGGCGACGTGGGATATCAGAACTGTCCGAATGCTGGCCTTCGCGGCGCCTGGCGATGCTCGTCGAAGAGGGCGGCGATCATGACCGGGATAGGCGGTTCAGTCTCGCCTAGTCATGATGCGCAGTGTGATGACGAGGCCTGCCGTGCACCACGCCGCCAGCACTACGAACGGCGGTGCTGCTATGCCGTCTGGTGGAGTGTTCAGGGTTTCTCGGACTGCTTGCGCCATGTACTGGAACGGCAGTACCTGATGGATCGTCTGTAGCCATTCTGGGAGCCGATCGGCTGGGAAGTTGATCGGCGAGAACATCAACGCGATGAAGACGATCAGCTGGGTGACCATGTTCGTCACCGGTGGCGTGGCCGCGTACGCGATCGCGAGGCCGACGGTGGTCGTGGTGAGCGCGACCAAAGACATCACCGGTATGGCCATCCAACTCACGCGGAGGGTGATATCGAAACGTAGCACCGCGACCACCAGCCCAAGGATCAGTCCCGGTGTCCCAACGATCAGCCAGGTGGTGACGTCCGAGACGAGAACTGCGGTGCGTGGCACTGGCAACGTCTGGTTGTAGGTGAAAGTGCCCTCGGTCTTTGAGGTGGCCACCAGTTGCGGTGCCATAACCATGCCGATCGTGATGAGGCCCAATGTCGGTGCCCCGGTGGACAGGTAGAGCGCAGTGGCCGAATCGATCTGCGGCAACAGGAACGCGAACCCGAGGACGATCCCGACGGAGAGGAAGATCTGGATGACCAGCACCAGTGGCAGCAGGTAGCGCAGTCGGATCGCCGACCAGCGCAGCAGGAGTAGGTAGCTACGGAACCAGTGCCGCATTGCGATGGGCCTCCGGGTTCTCGGTCAGGGTGACGTACACCTCTTCGAGGCTGATGGGATTGAGCGAGAAGCGGCCGGTCAGGGACTGAGCCCAGGCCACCGCGAGGTGCGCGTTCTCCTCAGCGAGGGTGACGGTGAGCCGGTCGCCCTCCCGGTTGGTGCTTAGCGACCAGGCCGGCATGGTCGGTTCGGCGGGTACGGTCAACTCCAGGCGCATCTGTCGGTCGGCGGCCAGGGCGGCCGGGGTACCTGTGGCAGCGACTCGGCCGTGGTCGAGGACCACGACCTTGTCAATCACGCGTTCGGCCTCGGCAATGTTGTGAGTGACCAGGACGACCCCGCGACCCTCGGCGGCCAGCACCCGGACCTGCTCCCAGAGCAGGCGCCGGCGCACCGGGTCAACGTCGTTGGTGGGCTCGTCCAACATGACCAGCCGGCCGGGCTCGACGATTGCCATGCAGAACGCGGTGAGCCGCCGTACGCCGCCGGACAAGCGTTCGCCGGGCTGGTCTGCCCACTCCTCGATGTCCAGTGCGGCGAGCAATTCGGCCGTTCGCCGCTGCACCGCCCGGCGGTGGCCGCCGCGGATTCCGCCGATGATCTCGATCGCCTGCCGTGTGGTGACACCGGTGAGTGGAGCGTGTGCCTGTGGCTGGAACGAGCAGACCGAGCGTGCCCAGGCGGGCTCGGCGACCGGATCGCGGCCGAGCAGGGTGATCGTGCCGGCGGTCGGCCGAGCCAGACCGACGACCTGATTCAGCAGGGTGGTCTTGCCGGCGCCGTTGTGTCCCAGCAGGCCGAGGACGTCGCCGCTGGCTACCGCCAAGCTGATGCCATCGTTGGCCCGCGCCCCGCGGCGATAGACCTTGGTCAGGTTGTCGATGTGCAGCATGAGCACCCCGAATACTGTCCGGTATCTGGATACCCAACGGTATCTGGATACCGGATCGAATGTCAATGGGATAGGTTTGGTGCCATGGCTGAACGACTCACCCGAGCACAGCAGCAAGAGGCCACTCGGGCGCGCCTGCTGGACGCTGCGGAGACCCGCTTCGGCGATCGAGGGATTCACCAGACCTCTCTGGATGAGATCGCCGCGTCCGCCGGCCTGACCAAGGGCGCCATATACGCGAACTTCGGCAGCAAGAACGACCTCATCGCGGCGATCCTGGAACGCAAGCTCAGCACCGACGAACCACATCCCCCGAGCCGGTCCCTGGCCGCGTGGGTGGGTCGCCTCAGCGACAGCTACGAGTCCAACGTCGACCGTGCTGAGATTCGCCGCTTCGCAATGGCGTTCGTCGAGCTCTGGCTCTACGGCATGCGCAACGAATCCGCTCGGGCTCCGCTAACCCAGTGGCTCCAAACCGTCCGCGACGCCCACGCCAAGGAGGCCACCGCACTGGCCGGTGACGATCTCCCCCTGCCGGCCGATCAGCTAGCCACGTTGCTCTTGGCGCTCGACATTGGCGTGGGTCTCCAGCGCTGGCTGGACCCCCAAGCAGTGCCGGCCGAGGTTTACACGACCGGCGTCAAAGCGATCCTGGGACGCGAGCGTCCTTAATGGCACTGCCCGGCGGGATCACCTGGAAAGGATCATGGCCCCGTCTTCGATCAAGGCGTCGCGCCATGCGGGATCACATTGACATCGGCGACCCCGAGGTCACCGTCGGCTGACGTCGGCTGCGTAGGTGGTCCAGTCTCCGGCGCAGGCGCGTTGCCATCGGACTGCGCCTTTGATGTCGATGCCGAGTACGCGTGCCAGGATCGCGGCGGGCAGTTCGGTGGCGAGCTGGAACAGTGCTGCGGTCCGCGCTTGCGTGACGTGAATACCGATCCGTGCCAGGCGGTCACGGAGCGCGCCGTCGGTGATGGGGCGCCCGGCGAGCCGGCCGGGGAACAGCCACGTCTGGCTGCCTACGTGGGTGTGGGAGCGGGTTCTGGCGGTGACTAGTTCGCGGGTCAGCGTGGCGAGCGGTTCGGGTATCTCGATGGGCCGGTCGCCGAGTCGTGTCCGCACGCTGTCGTCGGTGACCTGCAGGTGGCCGAGGGTGAGCCGGCTGACGTCGGCGGCGTTCTGGGCGTAGAGGACCACGAGAAGTCCGGCGACGCGGTCGGCCAGGTCGATGGTGTGGTCATGAAGGAGCCGGCGGGCGATCTCCCACCGGCGGTCGCCGTCGATGGGAGCACCTGGCCCGCCCCACTGCTGGACGGGTAGGTAGACCGCTGTCAGCTTGTTGGCGTTCGCCCAGCGTAGGAAGGCGCCGACTGCCTTGCTGTGGCGGATCTGGCCGCCGGCCAGCCACCGGTCGAGGTGGGTGTGGGCGCAGGTGGCCAAGGTCAGGTGGTTGGCGCTGAGCAGGTCGAGGAAGCTGATGACAGCGCGGGTCTGGTCCCGCACCGCGCTGCACTGATTGGTGTTGGCGTGGGTGCCTGCGACGCGACGGCGGAGCCGTCTGAGCAGGTGCCATACCGTGTATTGCTGTACGAGGTGCCGCTGCGCCGGGTCGGGGATGGCGTCGATGGTGGCGTGCAGCCACCGTTCCAGCCGGGCCAGGAGTTCGTCGCGGGGCGGCAGCGCTCCCGCGCCGACGAGTAGTTCTCGCAGGTACCGCCCGGCTTTGTCGGGCTCGAGCGCGTCGAAGGTGTCGTGCGTGAGCGGGGTGCGGCCGGTGGCGAGGTCGGACAGTAGGGAGCGGGCACGGGGCTGGCGATTCAGCCAGGCCGACACGTTCTGGGGCTGGTCGCCGGCCACGAGGAAGTCACGTAGTGCCTGCATCGGGGCGGGGATCGCGCCGGTGTGGTCGGCCAGGAGTTGGTCAAGCCGGTCGGTGAGCGCACAGCGCTTGCACACGGCGGCCGTGAGCTGGCCGGAGACGCCGCAGCGGGGACAGCTCAGCCAGTAACCAGGTTCGGCCCGGGTGCAGGCCGCGCACAGCGGCCGGTCGATCGTGCCGCTGCGTACGAGCCGGACGTGGCTGCAGCCGGTGCACCTCATCCGCCTGCTTCGGCAGGGCACGCACCAGGGCAAGCCCGTGGCTTTCGAGGTTTCGCAGTGCGCGAGGCGGCCGCAGATGGAGCACGCCTGCATCGGTGGCGGTGTCCGGCACGCCGCGCAGACCGGCCCGTCGTCGGTGCGGGCGTGAACACGACGGTGCCGGCCGCAGCGCACGCACGGCTTCAGGTTCGCCGGGTCGGTCGCGTTGCAATACCGGCACAGCGGGCGTCCCTGCAGATCGCGGGCAGACGGTTCGCGAACCTTGCCGCAGCGGCTGCATTCCACTTCACGGGACTTGCCGGCGCAGGTGTGGCAGACCCGCACTCCGTCGCGGTATTCGACCAGCGCAACAGTGCGCCGGCAACCGGGGCACTCGGGCGGGTGAATGCGGGTAGCTCCTCGTGCGCGGAGGTGGTCGATGAGCAGCAGCACCGTGTGGGTGGGCGCGTCGTGCCCTGATCCGGTGAGCAGGTCTGGGCGTTCTGTGACGGCCCAGGCGAGCCGTCGCAGCTGCTGGGGCTTGGGTGCCGACGCACGTATGGCTTCCTCGATTAGGTGAGCGGGTATGCCGGGGTCCACGGTGGCGACGGCCGCGGCGACCGCCTGCAGGCACGCGGCGCGGTCTGCCGGGGTGCAGCGGGCACACCGCGGACGCCCGTCCCGGTCGCGGCTGTGCGCCTTGGTGATCCGCTCGCAGGAAGCACAGGGCTCCCGTCGCTCGCCGCACACCGAGCAGTACCACTGCCCGCTACGTCGCCACATGTTCCTTACCAGGCCCTTGCCGCAGCCCGCGCAGCGCGGCGCGGACACCTGCGCCACGCCCGCCTGGCGTAACGCCAGAAGGAGTTGACCCACGACCGAAGGAGCCGGTGATTGGCCGTCGACGAGCACCTGCGGCCGCTCGAAGATCGCCTGAGCCAGCCGGCGGCGCTTGGCGGCGTGGCCGCCCACCACCCCGGCGACCGTGGCCCGCACCAGCGCGGCGTCGACCGTGGGATCAACCCGGGTGATGGCCTCCACGACGGGCAGCAGCAGGTCAAGCTCGGTTCCACTGTCCGCAGCGCTCAATTCTCAACACCCGTGATCCGGGCCCGTTTGGGCCGCAGATCCCCGACCCCCGCCTGCCCGGCGGCGGCCGCCTTGCGTGGCCGGGCGTCCGCCTCGGCGGCGACGGGCTCGACCAGGTCGACCATCCGGCAGTCGAGGATGTCTAGCAGCGCCATCAAGACCTTCAAGCTCAACCGCTCCGGCCGCTCGACGACCAGCCGGTACACCTGACTGGAGGACAGCCGGACACCTCGCTCGGCCAATGGCCCGAGCAGGTCGGTGGTGGAGAACATGCCGCGGCTGGCCATCACCTGACGTAGATGCCACCGGTAATCCAGCTTGGCGCCGCTCAACGCCCCTCCTCGGCTCCGATGGCGCCGCCGGTGAAGGCCGGCGACAGCGCCCTACGCAACGCCGTACTCATGAAGTCGTCGCTGACGTGGGTATAGACCGCTGTTGAGCTGTCGCGCTCATGCCCCACCTGCTGCTGAATGAATCGCCGGTCCACGCCATCCTCCGTCAGGTGCGTCACGTACGAGTGGCGCAGCGAGTGCACCGTCAGTGCCTTCGACATCCCCAACGCCTCACGGTAGGCACCGAAGCGGGCGTTGATCTCGGCCGGCTTGATGCGGCCACCCCGCTCAGTGACCCACATGCCCGGGTGCTCCCCTGAACCGAACCGCGGCCGGATGTTGTGCACGTAGTCGGCCACCGCCTCCACCGCCCATCCCATCACCGAGGCGACGTTGCGCTGGCGCGGCTGCTGACCCCGTTTGGCCTTGCCGTAACGCACATGCAGCATCCCGAACCGGTCGAACTCCGGAGCCGCCGGGTTGCGGCCCCAGTCGAGCAGGTCCAGCTTCGCGGTCTCTGTGCGCCGCAGCCCCCACCCGTAGATCACCTTGAACAAGGTGGCATCGCGATACGCGGCCAGCGCCCCCTTGCGCCCGGCCCGAACCGCCCGGCCGACCTGATCATCGGCATAGTCCAGGAACCGCTGCAGCTCCTCGCGAGTGAAAGCACGCGCCTCGGGATCGCCCTCGTAGTCATCCAGATGCGACAGCGTGTTCCACTCATGGCAAACCGGGACAGGATGCGTTCCGAACGCCTCCTGACACGCCGCTACCCAGCCATACCGGCCATCGGTCAGGAACTCGGTGAACAACCGCAACTGGCCCTGGTAGCTGCGGATCGTCGACGGCCGCAGATGCTTCTCACTGGTCAACGACAACGACCATTCGTCCACATGGGAGGCCGACCACGCCCAGGGAAACTCATTCGTGAAGGCCAGAAAACCCCGGACCAGATGCTCACGCTGCGCGATCGTCTCCTCGCGCAGCCCCCGCGCCGTCTGCTGCGCCCGCCAGCCCCGCAGCATCGCCTCCACCATCGCCTCCTGAGGCCGCAACTGCACCACACCGGCGACCAACTCCAGACCCGCCGAACCCGCGAGGTTAGCCCGCCCCACTCGCCCCTCCCCGAGCTCGTACGACGGGTGAATCATGCATCAGACGGGACTGACTGTCCAAAAGCCCAGCTCACTCGCCCTCTAGTCGAGGGCAGAATCGGTCGCAGATAGGCTCCAGGACTAGCAGCTAACGATGGCAACGAGCCCATCCGATGCAATTCCCGAGGGTTCGGGAAGTAGGTGGTGAGGTTCCGGCCAGCCCGCGACTGCAGGTACACCCCGTCGGTCTCGCGGAAGGCGATGCACCTCCACCCGTCCCACTTGGGTTCATGAAGCAGGTCGGGACTTTCGGGTACCACATCGACCGGCGCGGCGAGCATCGGCGCGACCGGCCGGCGCAACGCGAGATCCGCCGCAGCCCGGCGCCGGGCCGGACTCACCGCCTGCGCGGGCTGTGAAAGCTCATCATCCCTGTCCCCTCGCCCATCGTCGGTGAGGGGCCACCCGGAACGGGCGAAGATCGGCTACAACAAATGTTCGTCTTGTCAGCCTTCAGGGTCACTTCGACTCAGCCGTCAGCGCCCGTCGCGGCGGCGTCGCCGCTTCGGCTCGTCAGGGGCGAGCACCTGGGCAACGACGTCGTGCACATGGCCGCCAACGAACCGAAGCTGCACGATGACGAATTCGTCAGCCTGCGGGAGGCTGTCGAAGACCCGTGATCCCTGAGGTCTACCTGCATTGCGACCCGTACACGCGAGCCCACCATGCCCCAGGTAAACCGCCCCTGTCGCGACAGCGCATGTACTTCCTGCTGCTACTTCCCCAGGTATCCGCACCGTCATCGAGCGCGATGGCGTCCAGCACTACGTACGCCCTGACGGCCGTGCCGAGCCTCATCGCTACGGCGAACCGGTCGCCGAAGACCGGGAACCGCGGCTTCACGGGTACGACGTGTACCGGTTCGCCGCCGCCGAACTAGTCGATCAGAATCTCGCCCGACAACGGCACTCCGCCATCTTCAACCGCCTCCCTGCCCGACACCGCAGCCAAGGTTTCGGCGCCAGCCGGGTTTGGTTGCCTACCCTCTCCCTGCCTGGGACCCGGGCGCGCCCGGTCGTCCGGCAGCACATCCGGCTTCGGACTGCGGCTCTCTGCGGCTGCTGGGCTCACCGCTCGCGGGCGAGGCGGTTGGGCAAGCACATGAGCGACCATGCTCGCCGGATCACCCTCGGCGCCGGACCCGACAATCTGCCACAACGCCCGGCTGAGGTCGCGCACAAGGTCATCGTCGGCTGTTGCGGGCCGCCAATGGGGAGCGGCTCGGTAGACCAGCGAACCGGCGGGACGCTCGAGGATGGCATCCCCTCGAACGAACAGATTCCGCCGCTGCGTCGCCGTGCGTAGGCCTCGGTGGAGGGCGGCGGCCATCAGCAACATCTCGCTGCCGAGCCGCGCGGCGTCCCTCCCCCGATGCTGCATGTGCCCCCGGGCTGCTGCAGGGCCCAGCAGCGAGCGGGCCCACCGCAGGGCCTCGCCCATCTCGGCGACGGTGTCCTGGGCCGGGCCGGCCGCCGGTGCCGCGCGTAGCTCGGCAGCGGCGATCGCCGCCTGCCGCCAACCCCCGGTCATCGCCAGGGATCCGTCGGCCGTGAGGACGTGCGCCGCCAGGCCGAGCTGCGTCCCGACCTGAAGGTGCACTCCCGTGACCTGGGCGGGGTGAAGCCACAGCCAGGTTCGCGCAGCGCGGACCGCTGCGATCGCCGCATCGACGGTGTCCACCGCCGGTGCCGGATGCAGCGGCGACCGGGCGATATCAAGCTCACGTAGGTCGGGCTGAGCCTTCGCGGCCGCGACCAGCTCCTTGGCGACGGCGCTCAACCGGCTGCCGCTCGTCCATCTGGCTGCCTCCGCCACCGGCCTGTACGTCTGCGCCAGAGGTCCACCCCGGTCCAGCCAAGCGGGAAGGCGGCCGTCGAGCCGCACGGCATCCACGGCGAGCCGGGCAATATCACCAAGCCCTCCCTGGACACCGCCCCCGGCACGGATAGCGATCCCCTCTGGCGTATCGGGACGCCGCCCGGGTGGAACGTGACCGGCGATGATGTCACCCATGACGCCAATCGCGTCAGCGGCCCGGCGCAGCGACCGTGCCGCGCCATCGGAGACCTCCGGTGCTGGCGGTAGCCGCTCGTTCACCACTGCGGCGGCCCGCAACCCCACATAGAACCGGGTCAGGCTCTGCCCATGCCGCCCGAGAACCAGCGCGGCAGCCGCCTTGTCCGGCACCTCCGCCACCGGACGACCACCGACCAGCAGCTCCGTCACCCTGGCCAGCTGGTGATAGAGGTCCGACCGGGCACCCACCAGACCGTTGATCTCCCCAGCGGTCCCCGCACGGCGTCTGGTCACCGCCGCAGTGGCCGCCCGCATCGCCCGCTGCGCCTCCTCGTACCAGAAGCCGACCGTCATGCCAGGGCCGCTGCCGCCCGGCGTAGTTGCTGGGCGGCCGCGTCGTGGTCGAGCCGTTGAGCCAGCCCATCCTCGGCGACGGCACGGCGATCGTGGTGCTGGGCAAGGTGCTCAATGAGATCCCTCACCGCAGCCCGCACCTCGGGCCCGTCGGCGTCCGGGGCAGCCGCGTCCACGACGACGTCGTCCTCGTAAAGGCGGCTGCGGACGTCCAGGACCTCCAGTCCGAGGCGGTCCCACGCGGGATCAACCCCGCCCAAGTGCTTCCAGGCTTCGATGGCCAGGTGGACGGCGCCGGCGGCGGCGAGGCTGTCACCGCCAGCGGCGAGACGCGCACTCAGGATGGTGGCTGCTTCCGGGAACTCCATGCGGGAAGCCTCCGACAATCGGCCGCGCCTCGTCCACCCCACCTGGTGCTTCCCTGTGGATATCCCGCGTCCGAGCAGGTCAGCGACGTAGAGCCTCACACGAGGTCTGGCTGGAGCCGAACAACCTCATCGCGCACCAGCCCACCGCACCGTCGCCGAAAACCGCGGGCCGGCGGATCCCCTGCATAGTGCGGTGACCACGAACGTTCACCGGGTCTGACCTCCGGCTGCTTGATCCTCGGTCCCTACCCATCGCCTCATTTACTGATCGACGACCCCTCGTACCTGACGGCGGAGGTCCGTGTACCTCATGTCGCCCATTCCCTCGGCCTCGAAGACCCCATCAGTGAAGCTGTCCACCTCACCGGAGGGGACTCGCGAAGCCGTTGGCTCTCCTCGGGTGGCAGGCAGAAGCCCAGCTTGATGCACAAATCGTCGAGGAGCCGTCGGACATCAGACTCCCGGTTGTCACGTTGGCCCATGAGGGACAGCGTGACGACTCCTGCCTTGGTGCCAACCCGGTCAAGGTTTATGGTCACCGCAACAGCTGAGCTATGCCGACGTGTGGGTCAGGCCCGTCGGTCGATCTTCATGTGCTCGCACGCGCCGTCGTGGTTCTCGGTAAAAGCCCCATCCGTTCGCCGCGCGACCTTCTGCCAAAACGTCCCAGCGGTGTCGTACTGAGTGGTCGTGTACCAGGTGAGGCCCGGGTACCGCCGATAGAGCTTGAGCACGGCGCGGGTGCCGATCCCATAGCCTTTGGCGGCCCCATCAACGCTGATCTTCCGCAGGTAGCCACGCCGACACCCCTGGCACACCTGGAAGTCGACCTGACCGACGACGAGCAGGCCCCGACGAAGGACCAGCCGCTGGAACCCGGCAGGCGCGCCGGCTGGTAGGTGGACCGCGCGGACGCGCAGTGCCGCCAGGCGGCGCAGCCACCACACAGGATCGCGGCGTCGCGCCGTGTCCCACCGGAAGGGCCCTGGATCCGGGAAGAGTTGTCCGAGGAGCCGGACCCGAGCATCATCGTCGTTGTCGGCACCGGCGTCGTGGACTATGCGCAGGGCCCGGTCCAGAAGGTTCGCAGTCTCCCCCCAAACATCCTCGTCCCCCTCGCCCTGCCGGCGTCGGCACACCGCGGCCGCCGCCGCAAACCGACCCGAATCCGCCTGCCAAGTATTGACCAGCACAGCGGCCACCGCAGCGACCCGCTCCGGTGACGCGTCGTCCAGTCCGATGGCAAACGGCAAGGCCTGGTCAGCGTCATCCTCGGCGGACCGCCGAGGACTCGGCACCTGCGGAAAGCCCATAGCCGTCACCGTAACCGCGCTGTACGACGGCGAGCGCCTACCGGAGGGGCCCACTCCAATCGTTTGGGGCGGACCCAGTCCGCCTAGGACAGGGCCCGCCCCAACACCCCACTACGCCAGCGGATGTGGCTCACCGGTAAGTGCCGCCAGCGCGGCAGCAACCTCGTGGATAGTTGCGCGAACGTAGGTGGCGGTGGTTCCGGCATCTCCCCCGCCGGCGGAATGACCGGCATAGGCCCGGGCGATGGCGTAGCCGAAGTTGCGCTCCACCCAGGTCAACGTGGTGTGCCGTAGCCAGTGGGTGCTGATCTGCTGCGCGTGCACCCACTGCAGGTGCTCACCGATGCGCACCCACAGGTGGTCGTACCGCCGGTAGGTGATCGGCTGCCCGCTGCGGTACCGGAACAACGGCCCCGTCTCGGTCGCGTGCCGCTGCTCGGCGTGCCGCTGCAGGTACCGCATGAGTGTGGGCGACACCGGCTGCCACCGCACCGTCTCACCCTTCTCCCGCAGCAGGATCAGGCACTGGTCCGGGTCCAGGTCGACCGGCCGCAACGCCAACGCCCCACCTCGGCGGCACGCCGTCTCGGTGTGCAACCGCAGCAGCAGACTGTCTAACGCCGGATCGTCACCCGTGGACGCCGCTACCTCGTTGATCTCCGCCAACCGGGTGTCCGCCAATGCCCGCCGGGTGCTCGGCAGCCGCCGTGGCTTCGCCACCTTCAACGCCGGGTTCTCGGCCTCAGACAGGAGCCCGTCGGCGACCGCCCGCCGGTACAGGCATCGCAACGACGCGATCAGATGCTCGGCCGCGCTGCGCCCACCCCGCGCGTTACGGCGGGCCACCACGTGCGTCTTGACGTACTCCGCCAGCCGCTCGATCTCCGACGGTGTCGGCTCATCGATACGCCGCTGACCCCACTGCTCGACCACGCGCTTCCAGTACGACCCGTACGCCCGCCGCGTCCCAGCACTCACCGCAGCGGCAACCACCGGCACATACTCCGCGAACGTCGGAGCCGGCGGACGATCGGACGTCGCCGCCACCAGATCCGCTGGAGAGATGCCCATCCGCGACAGCAACAACCGAGCGGCCTCCAGCTCGGCCTTGCCCGCCACGCCGCTCACGACTCACCACCCGCGAACGCCTCGTCCTGCACCCGCGCGACCACCGCGTCCAGCGAGGCCGGCGGGTGCAGCACGAGACGTCCGGCCCTCGGATCGGCCGCCAGCAGCACCCGATCGCCAGCCGTCAACCCGCACCACTGGCGGACCACAGCGGGCAACCGCACATGGCCCTCTTTCGTCACCCGGAACACCCCGCGCGGGTCAGGGCCGACGATGATCAGGCCGCCGCTTTCCCTGATGCCCAGCCTGAGGCCAGGAGCCCAGCCGAGAGCGATCATCACCGCCCGATCAGCGACGCGGCCATGCACATCAAGAGTCGCCAGCCCATACACCGTGCTGCTGTCACGAGTAGGAGCTAGTCGCGCCAGCGGCAGCGGCGGTCGCTTCATCGCGGCACGCGAGTCGCCGCGGATCTTGAGCCCGCCTGACGGAACCACCGCCGGGATCACCGAATCGATCGGCCGGTCTGTCATGACCCACCTCGCCCAACGACGAGGCTGCCACCAACGGCGGTAACAGAGAGTGAAATCAGGTGGTCAAGCATGCTTGACCACCTGAACGTCCAACGTCGCACGGATGCTACGCGGGAGTGTCCGAGGGGGGACTTGAACCCCCACGCCCTATACGGGCACTAGCACCTCAAGCTAGCGCGTCTGCCATTCCGCCACCCGGACCTGCACGTACCAGCCTACCCGTTCGACCAATGTGAGTTACTCACCGCATCGGTCGGCCTGGCGGGCCGCACGGGGCATTACTGTACACGGCCCGGAACGATCATGCACATCAGCTCCAGCGCGGCACGTTTGCGCAGGTCAGCCGCCACAACGATCGTGTGGGTAGCGCGCAACAGGCGATTCCGGGCAGCATTGCTCACGTGTCCCACCCCTCCCCGTTGATCGCCACTCAACACCAGGCCCTCGCGCTACGCGCCGCGGGTGACCTGACAAGCGCCCGCCGCCTGCTCGCCGACGCGATCATCGCGGCCCGCCCGGCGTACGGCGAGGACCACCAGGACGTCCTGGCCACCGGTCACCTGCTGGCCCGGCTGCACCGCGAGGCCGACGAACCGGCCGCCGCCCGGCGCGTACTCGAAGAGGCCTACGCGGCCGGCGAGCGCCGCCGCGGCGAGGCCGACCCGCTGATGCTCGCGCTCAGTTTCGACCTCGCCGGGGTGTCCGAGGAGCTGGGCCCGTGAGCGACAGCGCCGACGGCGACATGGAGATCTACGACCTGAAGGTGACAGTCGACCGGATCGAGGGCCGGTCGGTGTGCGGCATGGCCGTGGGCGACCACTTCGAACTGACGAACAGCG
>NZ_LEKG01000169.1:0-23213 GCF_001029515.1 Micromonospora sp. RV43
AACCATACGCCGCCTGGTCGGGGTGCTGCGCGACACCGCCGACGCGCCGCCGGCCTCGGCCGGTACCGAGCAGATCGCGGAACTGGTCGAGCGGTTCCGCCGGCAGGGCCCGCCGGTGCGGCTGCGGCTGCCGGGGGAGACGGCCTGGCCGCCGGAGGTCACCAGCACCGTGCACCGGATCGTCCGGGAGTCGCTGACGAACGTGGCCCGCCACGCCCCGCACGCCGGCCAGGTCACCGTGGACGTGTCGCAGGAGCCGGACGCGGTGGTGGTCGAGGTGACCGACGACGCGTCCGGCGTTTCCGCCGTTTCCGCCGAGCAGCGGGGCGGATACGGCCTGATCGGCCTGCGCGAGCGGGTCGAGGCCCTCGGCGGCACGCTGCGCGCCGGTCCCCGCTCCGGCGCCGGGTGGTCGGTGCGGGCGGTAGTGCCGAACGGGAGGGCGTGATGACGATCCGGGTGCTGCTCGTCGACGACCAGGCGATGGTCCGCGGCGGGCTGCGGCTGATCCTGGAGGACCAGCCCGACATCAGGGTGGTCGCCGAGGCGGCCGACGGCGTCGACGCGGTGGCCCAGGCCCGCCGGCTGCGCCCGGACGTCTGCCTGGTGGACATCCGGATGCCGCGGCTCGACGGGCTCCAGGTGACGCGGGCGCTCGCCGGGCCGGAGGTGGCCGACCCGCTGCGGGTCGTCGTGGTCACCACGTTCGACCTGGACGAGTACGTCTACGGCGCGCTGCGCGGGGGAGCGGCCGGGTTCCTGCTCAAGGACGCCGGACCGGCGCTGCTGGTGGAGGCGGTCCGGGCGGCGTACCAGGGTGACGCGCTCGTGTCCCCGTCGGTGACGGTCCGGCTCCTGCGGCACCTGACCCCGCCCGCGCCGCCCCGCGACGAGCGCCGCCCGGCGCTGTCCGAGCGGGAGATCGAGGTGGTACGGGAGATCGCCCGGGGCCGGACGAACCTGGAGATCGGCGCGGAGCTGTTCATCTCGCTGAGCACCGTGAAGAGCCACGTGTCGGCGGTGCAGACGAAGCTCGGCCTGCGGAACCGTACCGAGATCGCGGTCTGGGCCTGGGAGCACCGCGTGGTCGACTGAAACGTTGGCGGACGCGCTACCGTACGTTGTACGTTAGCGGCCGTCGTCAACGGAGGGGGCACAGTCGTGGAACACGCGATCCTGGCGGAGGGCCTGCGCAAGCGGTACGGGGACACGGCCGCGCTGGACGGATTCGACCTGCGGGTGCGACCGGGCACCGTGTGCGGGCTGCTCGGCCCGAACGGGGCGGGCAAGACCACAGCCGTCCGCATCCTGGCCACGCTGCTGCGCTTCGACGCCGGGCGGGCCGAGGTCGCCGGCTTCGACGTGGCGGGACAGGCCGACCGGGTGCGCCACCGCATCGGTCTGGTCGGGCAGCACCCCGCTGTGGACGAGGCACTGAGCGGGCGGGAGAACCTGGTGATCTTCGGCCGCCTGTTCCACCTGGACCGGGCCGGGGCGAGGCGGCGCGCCGACGAACTGCTCGACCGGTTCGGGCTCGCCGACGCGGGCGGGCGGCCGGTACGCACGTACTCCGGTGGCATGCGCCGCCGGCTCGACCTGGCCGCCGGGATGATCCTCGCGCCGTCGGTGCTGTTCCTCGACGAGCCGACCACGGCGCTGGACCCGCGCGGGCGCAACGAGGTGTGGGAGGCGGTACGCGACCTGGTACGCGGCGGCACCACGGTGCTGCTGACCACGCAGTACCTGGACGAGGCCGACCAGCTCGCCGACCGCGTCTGCGTGCTCGACGCCGGCCGGGTGATCGCCGAGGGCACACCTGACGCGCTCAAGTCCCGCCTCGGCGGCGACCGGATCGAACTGGTCGTCCGCGACGCCGCCGACCTGGCCACAGCCGCCGGGCGGTTGCGCGCCGTCGCCCTTGCCGAACCGGCAGTCGATCCGGACCGCCGGGCGGTCAGCGCCCAGGTCGGCGACCGGGCCGGCGCGCTGACCGAGGTGCTGCGCGCGCTGGACGCCGACGGCGTGGACGTGGCCGACGTGGCGTTGCGGCGGCCCACACTGGACGAGGTGTTCCTCCAGCTCACCGGCGCGCCGTCCGCCGCTCGGACCGGTGTGGAGGTGACCGCGTGACAGCGATCGTGACCCCGGCCCGGCACGCGTCGCTGGCCGGTGACGGCCTGACGCTGACCGGGCGTGCGCTGGCGCACTGGCGGCGCGAACCCGGCCCGCTGGTCGGCTCGCTGGGCTTCGACATCCTGATGGTGCTGATGTTCGCGTACCTGTTCGGCGGCGCGCTCCAGGTGCCCGGCGGCGGCAGCTACCGCGAGTTCCTGATGCCCGGCATGTTCGCCATGACGATGGTCTTCGGCATCAGCATGACCACCATGGCGGTCTCGGCGGACCTGGAGCGCGGCGTCACCGACCGGCTGCGGTCCATGCCGGTGTCCCGGTTGGCCCCGCTGCTCGGCCGCGCCGTGGCCGACTTGATGTTCGCGGTGGTGACGCTCGCCGTCATGCTGCTCGTCGGCCTGGCCGTCGGGTGGCGGGCGCGCGGCGACCTCGGTGACACGCTCGCCGCGTTCGGGCTGATCCTGCTGCTGCGGTTCGCGCTGGTCTGGGTGGGCGTCTTCCTCGGCCTGACCGTGAAGGGGCAGAGCGCGGTCACGGCCGTGCAGACGCTGGAGTTCCCGCTGGGCTTCCTGTCCAGCGCGTTCGTGGCGCCGTCCACGATGCCCGCGTGGCTGGGCGCGGTCGCCGAGTGGAACCCGCTGTCCGCGACCGTCGGGGCCACCCGGGAGTTGTTCGGCAACCCCGGGTGGGGCGGCGACTCGTGGGTGGCAGCGCACCACCCGCTGCTGGCGGTGCTCTGGCCGCTGGCGCTGGTCGCGGTGTTCCTGCCGCTGTCGCTGCGCCGCTACCGGGCGCTGAGCCGCTGAACCGGACCCGGGGGCGGCCGTGCACCGCCCCCGGGACGCGGTCACGGCCCGGTGAGGACGACCAGCTCGCCGGTCGCCCGGGTCATCGCGACGTACCGGTCCACCGCGCCGGAGATCCCGTCGCCGAACGACTCCGGGTCGACCAGCACCACCAGGTCGAACTCCAGTCCCTTCGCCAGCTCCGGGGTCAGCGACCGGACCCGCTCCGAGGCCGGGAACGCCGGATCGCCGATGACGCACGCGACGCCCTCGGGATGGTCGGCGAGCCAGCCGTCCACCACCGCGCCCAGCTCCGCGCGGGCGCCGTGACGCACCGGGGCGCCGTCGCGGATGGACGTGGGTACGTTGGCATCAGGGAGCACGGTCCGGATCACCGGTTCGGCCGCCGCCATCACCTGCGCCGGAGTGCGGTAGTTGACGGTGAGCGTGGCCACCTCGACCCGGTCGAACCCGGCCCGCGCCAGCCGCTCCGGCCACGACTCGGTGAACCCGTGCCGCGCCTGCGCCCGGTCACCGACCACTGTGAAGCTACGCGACGGACAGCGCGCCAGCAGCATCTGCCACTGCGCGTCGGTCAGCTCCTGCGCCTCGTCCACCACGACGTGCGCGAACGGCCCCGCCAGCAGGTCCGGATCCGCCGCGCTCAACGCGCTGGAGTCGACCAGGCTGGTCCGCATGTCCTCGCCGTACAGCATGGTCATCAGACCCTCGCCGTCGTCGTAGGCGTGCGACGCGATCAGCGCGTCGACCACCGTGTCCATCTCGGCGCGCTGCGCGGCCAGCACCGCCTCGTCGCGGCGCCGCCGCAGCGACGCCTCCGGGTCGCCGACGCGGCGCCGGGCCGCGTCCAGCCACGGCAGGTCGGCGACAGTCCAGGCCCGGGGGTCGGGCCGCCGCAGCGTACGGATCTCCTCGACGCTCAGCCAGGGTGCGCACCGGCGCAGGTAGGCCGGCACCGACCACAGGTCGGCGACCACGTCGAGCGGGTCGAGCAGCGGCCACGCCCGGCCGAACGCGGTGACCAGCTCCCGGTCGCGCGCCAGCGCCCGGCGCACCGCCTCCTCCGGCTCGTCGCCGCGGTACTTCTCCACCAGGATCGTGAGCAGTTCCTCCCACACGTCGTCGCGGGCCTCGTTGTGCGGGACGCCCGGTCCGGCCGCCTCGAACGCCGTCGTCCAGTCGTCGGCGGTCAGCCGCAGCTCGCCGTCCCCGACGCCGACTGTCATCCCGGTCGCGGGCGGCTCCTCGTAGAACCGGACCGCGGCGTCGACCGCCCGCACCGGGTCCGCGGACGCCTTCAGCCGGGCCACCTCCGGGTCGGTCTCCGGCGCCGCCGCCGCGCCCTCGGGCACCAGGTCGGCGAGCGTGCAGATCTGCACGTCCTCCTCGCCCAGGCTGGGCAGCACGTCGGAGACGTAGTTCAGGTACGGCTGGTGCGGCCCGACCACCAGCACCCCGCCCCGGCGCTCGCCCAGCCGCGGGTCGGCGTGCAGCAGGTACGCGGTGCGGTGCAGCGCCACCACCGTCTTGCCGGTGCCGGGGCCGCCGTCGACCACCAGCGCGCCCCGGGAACCGGCCCGGATGATCGCGTCCTGGTCGGCCTGGATGGTGCCGAGCACGTCGCGCATCCGCGCCGACCGGGTCGCGCCCAGGCTGGCGATGAACGCCGACTGGTCGTCGAGCGCGGCGTGCCCGGCCAGGCCGTCGGCGGTGAACACCTCGTCCCAGTAGTCGGTGATCCGCCCTCGGCTCCACCGGTACCGGCGGCGGCTGACCAGGCCCATGGGGTCGGCGTGGGTGGCGCCGAAGAACGGCTCGGCGGCGGGGGAGCGCCAGTCCAGCAGCAGCCGGCCGCCCGCGCCGTCGGTCAGGCCGAGCCGGCCCACGTACACCGGTTCGCCGCCGTCCGCGCCGACCATCCGGCCCAGGCACAGGTCCAGGCCGTAACGGCGCAGCGTACGCAGGCGCGCGCTCAGCCGCCGGACCTCCTGGTCCCGGTCGACCGCCTGCCGACCCCGGCCGCCCGCGGCCCGGCGCGTCGCGTCGAGCCGGTCGGTCAACTCGGCGATCGAACGGTGCAGGCTGTCCGCGATGGCGGCGAAGTGCCGCTCGTCGGCGGCGATCAGGTCCGGGCCGGCCTTCGCCGACAGACGCTCGGGAAGATCGAAAACGCTCGTGGCAGGCAGATTCAACTCGTCTCCGATCACGGGCACGGCCGAGCCTCCGCTCTTCGCGGCTTTTCGGATGCCTCGGCAATGGGTTACGGCCGGCAATTGTGCGCCCTCACCCGGGTCTTGCGGCAAGACCGGGGGTGCGCTATATGTTGGTAGTGGCGGGGGNTATATGTTGGTAGTGGCGGGAGAACCCGCCATTCTTTTTGCGCGAACAATTCTCGGGCTCCCCTTTTCCGGCGTCCCGCCGACCGCCGGTGACCGGCGTGGCCGGTAGGATGACGGCACCATGTCGAAGGAGCGCCGGCGCAAGGCCGATCCCGCCCGCAGCCTGGCCCTTCTCTGGCGCACCCAGGAGCCGGCCAGCCGCGGCGCCGGTCCCGCCCTGAGCGTCGACCGGATCGTGCGCACCGCGATCGAGATCGCCGACGCCGACGGCATCGACGCGCTCACCATGCGCCGGGTCAGCGAGGCGCTCGGCGTGGGCACCATGTCCGTCTACACGTACGTGCCGGGTAAGGCGGAACTGCTCGACGTCATGGTGGACGCCGTCCTCGGTGACCTGCCGCGCCCGTCCGACGTGCCGGGTGGCTGGCGGGGGCGGCTGGAACGCGTCGCGCGGGACAACCTCGCCCTCTACCGGGCCCACCCGTGGCTGCTGCGCGCCGAGACCACCCGGCCGGTGCTCGGCCCGAACGTGCTCGCCAAGTACGACTACGAACTGCACGCCGTCGCGGACATCGGGCTGGACGACGTGGAGATGGACGCGGTGCTCACGCTCGTGCTGGGGCACGCCAAGAACGCGGCCCGGGTCGCGCTGGACGTGGCCGAGCTGGAACGTGAGACCGGGATGACCGACGACCAGTGGTGGCAGACGCACGGGCCCTGGCTGGAGAAGTTCATGACCGCCGGCAGTTTCCCGCTCGCCGCGCGGGTCGGCACCGCGGCCGGCATGGCGCACGGCGCGGCGTACGGGCCGGACCACGCCTTCGAGTTCGGTCTTCAGCGTGTGCTCGACGGCATCTCGGTGGTGGTGGCCGACCGTGCCGCTGGTGGGCCGGAGCCCGGGAAGACCTTGTAATCCTACTGGTTGGGTAGGAAACTCTCCCTGGGGTCGACGATCCCCCGTCGTACACCTTGGAGGAACACCGTGACCGAGCCTGCCGACACCCCGGTCGACGCCGACGCCGACGCGCTGCGGACGCTGCTGCGGCACCAGGCCAGCACCGTCACAGTGGTCACCGCCGCCGGTCCGCCCGCGGCCGGGTTCACCGCCACCTCGTTCACCGCGGTGTCGCTGCGGCCGCCGATCGTCTCGTTCTGCCTGGACCGGGGCTCGTCGAGCTGGCCGGCGGTGTCCCGGGCCCGGCACGTCGGCGTGCACCTGCTCGGGCACGGCCAGCACGAGATGGCCCGGACGTTCGCCACCAGCGGGATCGACCGGTTCGCCGAGCCGACCCGCTGGCGGCCCGGCCCGGAAGGGGTGCCGGTCCTCGACGACACGCTGGCCTGGCTGCTCTGCCGGGTGGTGGACCGGGTTGTCGTCGGGGACCACGCCGTCGTGCTGGCCGAACCGGAGCTGCTGCGGCACGCCGACGTCGGCTCGCCGTTGCTCTACCACAGGGGGCGGTACGCCGGCCTGGCCGACACGACCGACCCCGGTGGCCGCCGCTCCGCCGCCTGACCGGCCGCCGCTATCGTGGCCGCGATCACCTGCGTCGTGCACTACACGTTCGACAGCCTGGCGGCGTACGAGCAGTACCGGGCCCGGTTCGGAGTGGATCCCGAGTTCGTCGCCGCCGACCGGATCCGCGACGAGTCGGGCTGCGTCCTGCGGTACGAGCGCACGTTCATGCGCCCGCTCCTGCCCACCGACTGACACCCCGACCGGCCCGGCTACCGAGGTGGGCCCGGGGGCTCCGCCGCGGCGGCGTAGCGGCGGGCCAGGCGGGCGAACGCCTCGCGCAGCTCCGGCGGCCCGACCACCTCGATGTCGGCGTCGTAGCGGCCGAGCACGGCGGCCAGCCCGGGCCACGACCAGGCGCCGAGCACCAGCCGACAGCGGTCCGGGCCCAGTTCCTCGACGATCCCGTCGCGGGTCCACCCGGACACCACGCGGGCGGGCAGGTCGAGGATCACCTCGCCCCGGCAGGGCCAGTCACCCGGCCCGGTGGCGCCCTTGAACCGGCCGGCGACGTACGCGGCCACGTCCCCGCCGGGCAGCTCGCGGGGCGTGAACCGGGGGCCGGTGGGCGTACGCGGGCTGATCCGGTCGACCCGGAACGTGCGCCAGTCGTCGCGGTCGAGGTCCCAGGCGACGAGGTACCAGCGCCCACCCCAGGTGACCAGGTGGTGCGGCTGCACCCGGCGCGGCGGCCGGTCCGGATCCGGTGGCGCGGTGGACACCGCCTCGTAGTCGAAGCGCAGCTCCTCGCGGGCGTGCACGGCGGCGCTCAACGTCATCAGCAGCGCCGGTTCCACCCGGTGCCGGGAGGGCGTATCGGCGCGTTGCGCGTCCACCACCCGCAGCGCGTCCACCCGGTGCCGCAGCCGCGCGGGCATCACCTGCCGCACAGTGGTCAGCGCCCGCGCGGCCGCCTCCTCGATGCCGGTCACGCCGCCGGCGGCGGTCTGCAGCGCCACGGTGAGCGCGACCGCCTGCTCGTCGTCGAAGAGCAGCGGCGGCAGCGCGGAACCGGCACCCAGCCGGTAGCCGCCGTCCGGCCCCTTGGCGCTCTCGATCGGATAGCCCAGCTCGCGCAGCCGGTCGACGTCGCGGCGCACGGTACGCGGGCTGACCCGAAGCCGTTCGGCGAGCAGCGAGCCCGGCCAGTCCCGTCGCGCCTGCAACAGGGACAGCAGCGAGAGCAGTCGGGCGGAAGTCTTCGGCACGACACGCATTCTGCCGCGAGAAGAGGACACTTCCTGACCGCTACGCCTGCGAGGGTGGACCCGTACCCGATCAGGACCGGAAGGAACCGATGACGATGACCGGCACCACCACGACCCCCACCACCCTCGACGCCGAGCGGGCCGACCTGCTGGCCGAGCTCGCCGACGCCCGGAACATGCTGATCAACACGGTGCGCGGCCTCACCGACGAGCAGGCCGGGCAGAAGCCGACAGTCAGCGCGCTCTGCCTGGGCGGGTTGATCAAGCACGTCGCGTCCACCGAGGAGGCGTGGCTGCGGTTCGTGGTCGAGGGCCCCTCGGTGATGTCCTTCGCCATGCCCGAGGGCGTCACCTGGGAGGACTTCATGTCCGGCCGGGCCCGCGAGCTGCCGCAGTGGGCGATCGACCGGGGGCGGGACTTCCAGATGCTGCCCGAGGACACGCTGCCGGCGATCCTGGACCGGTACGCCCGCATCGCCGCGCGTACCGAGGAGATCGTCGCCGGCGTCGAGGACCTGTCGGCGACCTGGCCGGTGCCCGACGCGCCGTGGAACGAGCCCGGTTCGGTCCGCAGCGTCCGGCGGGTGCTGATCCACGTCATCGCCGAGACCACGCAGCACGCCGGGCACGCGGACATCCTGCGCGAGAGCATCGACGGCCAGACCACCACCTGAGCCGGCCGGAGAACGAAGCCGTGACGGTGCTCGACCGGCGCACGCTCAACCGGGCGACGCTCGCCCGGCAACTGCTGCTCGACCGCGCCGCCCTGCCGGTGGCCGGCGCGGTCGAGCACCTGTGCGGGTTGCAGGCCCAGGAGCCCCAGGAGCCGTATGTCGGGCTCTGGTCGCGGCTGCGGGCCTTCGACCCGGCGGTGCTGTCGGACCTGCTGGTGCGCCGCCGGCTGGTGCGTACCCACCTGATGCGCCGGACCGTGCATCTGCTCGCGGCGGACGACGTGCTGGCCTGGCGGTCCCGGCACGACGCGATGCTGCGGCAGCGGGTGCTGGGTGTCTACCGCGGCGAGTTCGACGGGGTCGACCTCGACGAACTCGCCGCGGCGGCCCGGGACGTCCTGGCCGACGGCGAGCCGCGCACCACCGCCGAGATCGTGGGGGCGCTCGCCGCGCGCTGGCCGGCGACCGACCGCCGGGCGCTCGGCGAGATCGTGCTCGCGCTGGTGCCGGCCGTGCAGGCGCCGCCGCGCGGCCTGTGGCGGACCACGGCCGGCGTCCGTACCGTCGCCCTGGCCCGGTGGCTGGGCCGCGACGCCGACGTGTCCGGCTCCGACGGCGACGACCCGGCCGGGCGGGCGCTGGTGCGGCGCTACCTGGCCGCGTTCGGGCCGGCCGCGTCGGCGGACCTGCGCGCCTGGTGCGGCCTCGCCGGGCTGCCCGCGGCGGTCGCCGCGGTCCGCGACGAGCTGGTGGCCTTCCGGGACGCGCGCGGCCGCACGCTGCTCGACCTGCCGGGCGCGCCCCGGCCCGACCCGGACACCCCCGCGCCGGTACGGTTCCTGCCCGCCTTCGACAACGCTGTGCTCGGCTACCACGACCGCAGCCGGATCATCGACGACGCCCACCGCAACCTCTCCGTGGCCGGGGCCCGGTTCGTGCTCGTCGACGGCCGGGTCGCCGCCACCTGGACGGTCGACGCGGGCGTCGTGGTGGTCACGCCGCTGCGCGCGTTCACCCGCGCCGAGCGCACGGCCGCCGCCGAGGAGGGCGCCGCGCTGGCGTCGTTCCTGTCCGAGGGCGACAACCAGGGGGTACGCGTCGCCGCGAGCTGACCGTGGGCTGCCGGTCAGTCGCGTACGGCGCGGCCCATCCGGGTGACCGCCTCGGTGAGCACGGCGGGGGAGGTGGCGAAGTTGAGCCGCACGAACCCGGCGCCGCCGGAGCCGAAGACGTGCCCGGAGCTGAGCGCCACCCGGGCCCGGTCGAGGAACATCCGCGCCGGACCGGCCAGGTCGCTCGCCACACCCGGTCCGTCGCCCGCCTCGGTGGGTACGCCGAGGCGCCGGCAGTCCAGCCAGGCCAGGTACGTGCCCTCCGGCGGCCGCCACGACACGGTCGGAAGGTGCTCGGCCAGCAGTGATCCGAGCAGCGCCCGGTTCGCGTCGAGGCCGTCGAGCAGCCGGTCCAGCCATGGACCGCCGGCGCGGAACGCGGCGGTGTGCGCGAGCACGCCGAGGTGACTGGGTCCGTGGCTGACCTCCTCCGGCATCCGGGCCAGGTCGTCCGCCGCGTCCGGCCCGGCGACAGCCAGCGCCGCCTTGAGCCCGGCCAGGTTCCACGCCTTCGACGCCGACACCAGCGCGAACGCGTTCTCCGCGCCCGGCACCGTCAGGTACGGGGTGAACCGCGCGCCGGGCAGCGCCAGCGGCGAGTGGATCTCGTCGGCCACCACCCGTACGTCGTGCCGGGCGGCCAGCTCGGCGACGGTGGCCAGCTCGTCGGGCCGGTGCACCACACCGGTCGGGTTGTGCGGGTTGCAGAGCAGGAACGCCGGCCGCTCGCCGATCGCGCGGGCCCGGCGGAACGCCTCCTCCAGCGCGGCCGGGTCGAGCCGCAGGTCCGCGCCGAGCGGCGCCTCGAGGACCTGGCGGCCGGCGTTGGCGACGAACGCGTAGAACGGCGGGTAGACCGGGGGAGTGACCACCACCGCGTCGCCCGGGCCGGTGACCAGGCGCAGTACCTCGACCGTACCCATCATCACGTCCGGCACCAGCGTGGTCCGGCCGACCGGGAAGTCGGCCCAGCCCCACCGCTGCGCGGCGAACCCGCCGACCGCCTCGGCGTACCCGGTGCCGAACGCGTAACCGGTGTCGCCCAGCTCGACCGCCCGGCGCAGCGCCTCGGCCACCGGCGGCGCCAGCGGCACGTCCTGCTCGGCCACCCACAGCGGCAGCACGTCCGGCGGGTGCAGCCGCCACTTCACACTGGTGCGCTGCCGGAGCTGGTCGAGCGTGAGCTGGGTGAGCGGATTGCCCTCGTCGGCGGAAACGACCATGCGGCCCACACTAGGTACCTCCTACCATCGCCCGATGACCCACCCGGCGTACCCGCTGCGCACGCCCCGGCTGCTGCTGCGCCCGGTCACGCTCGGCGACCTCGACGACGTGCACGCCTGGCAGCGCCGCCCGGACGTGGTCCGCTGGATGGCCGGCGCCGCGCCGCGTACCCGGGCGGAGTCCCTGTCGTCGGTGACCGCGATGGCCGGCGAGGACGCGCTGCGCGCGGAGGGCGACTGCCTGACGCTCGCCGTGGTGCGCGAAGCGCGGGTGATCGGCGCGGTCGAGCTGGTGTGGCGCAGTGCGGCGGACCGCACCGCCGAGCTGGGGTACGTGTTCCACCCCGGCCACGGCGGCCGGGGGCTGGCCACGGAGGCGGCCGGCGCGCTGCTGGACTGGGGTTTCGGCGGGTTCGGTCTGCACCGGGTGGTGGCCCGCTGCCACGCGGACAACGAGCCGTCGGCCCGCCTGATGGCCCGGCTCGGCATGCGGCGGGAGGCGCGGCACGTGCGCAGCTACCGGTTCCGGGACGGCTGGGCCGACCAGCTCGTCTACGCGATCCTGGCGGACGAGTGGCGGTCCCGGCCGGTCAGGTCGGGCTGACCGCGCTCAGTCCACCCGCCCCGGCGAGCAGCACGGTGTCGAACGGCGGGCGGTCATGTCGCCTCGCATTCGTCGCCGGCCCGGATCTCGCCGGTGCTCAGCGGGACCAGGCGGATGCCGAACCACGTCTTGCCGTCGTAGCGCCGGTGCCGGGCCAGCGTGCGGATCGGCTCCTTCCCGGTCGCGAGCGTCTCCGGGTCGATGAGCGTCACCGAGCAGCGGTCGCAGCGTTCGGACACCCGGAAGTCGACGGCACCGATGCGTACCCGGCTCCAGCCGTCCTCGGCGAACGGTTCGAACGGCCCGTCCAGCACCACAGTCGGGCGGAACCGGGCCATCGCCGGCGGCTCCGGCGTGGGCTCGCCGCGTTCCAGCGCGCCCTCGACGATCCAGTCCCGCAGCCGCCGCAGCGACGGCAGTGTGGCCACCAGCAGCGGTCCGGCGTCGGACAGGTTCAGCGGATCGCCGGGCCCGCCGCCGTGCTCGGCCGACATCGGCCGGCGGCGCGGATCGTCCAGCCAGGCCAGCCGTACGGGCCGGCCCAGCCGCGCGGAGAGCCAGTCGTGGGCCTCGTCGGCGGCGAGCCGGACCGTGTCCAGCCGGGACACGTCCGTGGCGACCGGCGGTCCGTCCACCGGCTCGGCGACCGTCAGCGACGACCCGTCGCGGGCGGTGAGCGTGATCGACCCGGAGCCGGGCGCGGCGGTCAGGCCGAGCAGCGCCGGCAGGGCGGTCGAGCCCAGTTTGCGGCCGTCGGGGCGCAGCACCAGCCAGCGGCGGTCGTGACGCAACCCCCACGGCTGGACATCGGCCCGGTCGACGTCGACGCCGCCGAGGGACTTGACCGGATACAGGTGTACCGAGGCGAGTCGCATCACCACGCACTCAGCCGATCTTGGGAGTGGCGCGGTCGATGATCGCGGCGAGGTCCAGTCCGCCCGGCAGCGTCCCGTACGCCTGCCCGTGGTCGCCGTCGAGCCGGGACGCGCAGAACGCGTCGGCGACCGCCGGGTGGCCGTGGCGCACCAGCAGCGAGCCCTGGAGCACCAGCGCCAGCCGCTCGACCACCCGCCGGGCGCGCAGCTCCAGGTCGGTGTGGTCGGCCAGTTCGTCGCGCACCCGGCGCACCGCGGCGTCCAGCCGGGCGTCCGCGCCGGCCGCGGCGGCCACCTCCGCCTCGTACGCGGCGAGCACCTGCGGTTCCCGGGTGAGCGCGCGCAGCACGTCGAGCGCGGCGACGTTGCCGGAGCCCTCCCAGATCGAGTTCAGCGGCGACTCGCGGAACAGCCGCGGCATGCCGGACTCCTCCACGTAGCCGTTGCCGCCCAGGCACTCCAGCGCCTCGGCGGCGTGCCCCGGCCAGCGCTTGCACACCCAGTACTTGCCGACGGCAAGGGCGAGGCGCTTGAACGCCGTCTCGCCTTCGTCGCCGCGCGCGGACCGGTCGGTCGCGCCGGCCAGCCGGACCATCAGGACGGTGGCCGCCTCGGACTCCACCGCCAGGTCGGCCAGCACGTTGCGCATCAGCGGCTGGTCGGCCAGGTAGTCGCCGAACGCCCGCCGGTGGGTGGCGTGGTGCACGGCTGTGGTCACGCCGTGGCGCATCCCGGCCGCCGCGCCGATCACGCAGTCGAGCCGGGTCAGGTTGACCATGTCGATGATGGTGCGCACGCCCCGGCCCTCGTCGCCGACGCGCCACGCCACCGCGTGCTCGTACTCGACCTCGGCGGAGGCGTTGGAGCGGTTGCCGAGCTTGTCCTTGAGCCGCATCAGCCGCATCGGGTTGCGGGTGCCGTCGGGCAGCACCCGGGGGACCAGGAAGCAGGTGAGGCCGCCGGGCGCCTGGGCGAGGGTGAGGAACAGGTCGCACATGGGCGCCGAGGTGAACCACTTGTGCCCGACGAGCCGGTAGCTGCCGTCCGGCTCGGGCCGGGCCGTGGTGGTGTTGGCACGGACGTCCGAGCCGCCCTGCTTCTCGGTCATCGACATGCCGGCGAGCAGGCCGCGCTTGGTCTGCGGCGAGCGCAGCCCGAAGTCGTACTCGCGGGTGGTGAGCAGCGGCTCGTAGCGGGCGGCCAGGTCCGGGCTGTGCCGCAGCGCGGGCACCGCCGCGTAGGTCATCGAGATCGGGCAGCCGTGCCCGGCGTCGGGCCGCCACAGGTAGAAGCCGGCCGCGCGGGCCACGTGCGCGCCCGGCCGGTCGTCGGCCCACGGCGCGGCATGCAGGCCGTGACCGACTGCGGTACGCATCAGCTCGTGCCAGGACGGGTGGAACTCCACCTCGTCGATGCGGTGGCCGTACCGGTCGTGGGTGCGCAGCACCGGCGGGTGCTCGTTGGCGAGCCGACCGTGCTCGGCTGCCTCCTCGCCACCGGCGAGCCGGCCCAGCTCGTGCAGCCCGGGCAGCGCCCAGCCGGCGCCCTCGCGGGCCACGCCGTCGCGCAGCGCCGGGTCGTCGGCGGTGTCGTGGCCGACCATCGGCGGGACCTGGTTGACGACCTCGTGTGTGGTCACGGCGGCAACTCCCAGCGCTGGTGGCGGATCGGGTCGGGGCCCGGATTGAACCACCGTTCACTCCGCACCGGCAAGCGGCGGCCGACCAGTCACTTTGGCGGTATTCGTTGACATCATCCCGCTCGGGGAGAAGACTCGCCGAAACTTTCTTTTGTCCGGGAAGTGGCTAGGGGGGCCTGTGTCCAGGAAAAAGCTCGGTGTGCTCGGTGCCGCACTCACACTGACAGTCGGCGTCCTGTCCGGATGCACCGGCGGCGAGGCGGTCGACGTCGGTGGCGGGGGGAACGCCGGCGGCGCCGGTGGTGTCCTCAACGCCGCGATCGGCGGCGAGCCGGACCAGCTCGACCCGCACAAGACCTCGGCGTACTACAGCTTCCAGGTGCTGGAGAACGTCTACGACACGCTCGTCGAGCCGGACGCCGACCTCAAGATGGTGCCGTCGCTGGCGACGAAGTGGACCACCAGCGACGACCAGCTCACCTGGACGTTCACGCTGCGCGAGGGCGTCACGTTCTCCGACGGGTCGCCGCTGACCTCCGAGGACGTCGTCTACTCGTACGAGCGGATCATCAAGGAGAAGCTGAACAACGCGTACAAGTTCGCCACCGTCAAGTCGGTCACCGGGCCCGACCCGGCCACAGTGGTGGTGACGCTCAGCGCGCCCACGCCGAACCTGCTCGCCAACCTGGGCGGCTTCAAGGGCGTGGCGATCGTGGAGAAGTCCAACGTCGAGTCCGGCGCGGTGAAGACCGCACCGGTCGGCAGCGGCCCGTTCAAGGTGGCCGGCTACACCTCCGGCGACAGCGTCAAGCTGGTCCGCAACGACTCGTACTGGGGCGATAAGCCGAAGCTGGACGGCGTCACGTTCACCTTCGTCAAGGACCCCACGGTGGCGCTGCAGAACCTGCGCAGCGGCCAGGTCCAGTGGACCGACAACCTGCCGCCCCAGCAGGTGAAGTCGTTGCAGGACGGCGACGACCCGGTGGTGAAGTCGGCGGCCTCCACCGATTACTGGTACGTGGCGCTCAACGAGGCCCGCAAACCGTTCGACAACCCCGAGGTGCGGCGCGCCATCGGCTACGCGCTGGACCGCGAGGCGATCACCAAGGCGGCCAAGTTCGGGCTCGCCACCGTCAACCAGACCGCGATCCCGAAGGCCAGCGCGTTCTACTACGACTACGCGCCCTACAGCCACGACCCGGGCAAGGCGAAGCAGATGCTCGGCCAGGCCGGGGTGAGCAACCTGACCATGGACCTGATGGTCACCAGCGAGTACCCGGAGACGGTCACCGCCGCGCAGGTCATCGCCGCGCAGCTCAAGGACGTCGGCATCACCGTCAAGATCCGTACGCTGGACTTCGCCCAGTGGCTCGACGAGCAGGCGAAGGGCAACTTCGACGGGTTCATGCTCGGCTGGCTCGGCAACATCGACCCGGACGAGTTCTACTACGCCCAGCACCACAGCGGCGGCACCTTCAACTTCCACAAGTACAAGAACCCGGCGGTGGACAAGCTGCTCGACGACGCCCGTACCCAGACCGACCAGGGCGCCCGCAAGCAGGCGTACGAGCAGGCGGCGAAGCAGATCGTCGACGACGCCAGCTACCTCTACCTCTACAACCCGGACGTGGTGCAGGGCTGGTCGAAGAAGGTCTCCGGCTACGACGTGCGCACCGACCGGGCGATCCGGTTCCGGTCGGTCGCCCTGGCCAAGTGATGGCCCGCTTCGTCCTGCGGCGGGTACTCCAGTCGGCGGTCGTGCTGGTCGGCGTCACGCTCGTGGTGTTCCTGCTGCTGCAACTGGTGCCGGGCGACCCGGTCCGGGTGGCGCTCGGCACCCGGTTCGACCCGCAGACGTACGAGGCGCTGCGCGAACGCGCCGGCCTCGACCAGCCGCTACCGGTGCAGTACGCCAGCTACCTCGGGCACGCGCTCACCGGCGACCTGGGGGTCAGCTTCCGCACCGGCCAGCCGGTGAGCCAGATCGTGCTGGAACGGCTGCCCGCCACGCTGTCGCTCGCCGTCACCGCCGTGGTGTTCGCGCTGCTCGTCGCGTTCCCGCTGGGCATCGTCGCGGCGGTACGCAGCGGCTCCGCGGTCGACCACGCCGCCCGCGTGTTCAGCCAGTTCGGCGTCTCCGTGCCGGACTTCTGGATGGGCATCATGGGCATCCTGCTGTTCGCCGGGGTGCTCGGCTGGCTGCCCCCGTCCGGTTACGTGGCGCTGACCGACGACCCCGGCAGGTGGGCCACCCACGTGGCGCTGCCGGCGGTCACCGTCGGCCTGGTCACCGCGTCGATCCTCACCCGGTTCATCCGCTCCTCCGTGCTGGAGGTGCTCTCCGCCGACTACGTGCGGACCGCCGAGGCGAAAGGGCTGCGCAACCGGGTGGTGATCGTGCGGCACGTGCTGCGCAACGCGCTCATCCCGGTGGTCACTGTGGTCGCGGTGCAGCTCGCCAGCCTGCTCGGCGGCGTCATCGTGATCGAGGTGCTGTTCGCCTGGCCCGGCATCGGCCGGCTCACCTTCGACGCCGTGCAGGCCCGCGACTATCCCGTCCTGCAGGGCGCGGTGCTGCTGGTGGCGGCGTTGTTCCTGCTGGTCAACCTGCTGGTGGACATCCTCTACGCCCGCCTCGACCCGAGGATCACGGTCAAGTGATCGCCACGACCGAGAGCACCGGACGCCGCGTCCTGGACGCGCTGCGCCGCGACCCGCTCGCCGTCGGCGGCACGATCGTGCTCGTACTGCTGGTGGTGGTCGGTGTGGCCGGCCCGTGGCTCGCACCGGCCGGCGTCAACGACGTCGACGTGGACCAGATGCTGCGCCCGCCCAGCGGCGCGCACCCGTTCGGCACCGACGAGCTGGGCCGCGACGTGCTCAGCCGGGTGCTCGTCGCGGCCCGCGTGTCACTGCAGGTCGGCGCCGTCAGCGTCGGCATCGCGCTGGTCGCCGGCGTGACGCTCGGACTGTTCGCCGGCTACTACCGGGGCTGGCTGGACAGCGTGCTCATGCGCTGCATGGACGTGCTGTTCGCGTTCCCGGTGCTGCTGCTGGCGGTCGCCATCGTGGCGGTGCTCGGCCCCGGCCTGCTCACCGCCATGGTCGCCATCGGCGTGGTCTACACGCCCATCTTCGCCCGGATCACCCGCGCCGGCGTCCTGTCCGTACGCGAGCAGGTGTTCGTCCGGGCCGCCGTCTCCATCGGCGCGTCCGACCTGCGCATCATGCGCCGGCACGTGCTGCCGAACATCGCCGCGCCGCTGATCGTGCAGACGTCGCTGTCGCTGGCGTTCGCGATCCTCTCCGAGGCCGCGCTGTCCTTCCTCGGCCTCGGCATCCAGCCGCCCGCGCCGGCCTGGGGCCGGATGCTGTTCGACGGGCGCGGCTTCGTCACCGACGCGTGGTGGCTGGGCGTGTTCCCGGGCGCGGCGATCTTCCTCACCGTACTGGCGTTCAACCTGGTCGGCGACGCGCTGCGCGACGTGCTCGACCCGCGCCAGCTCACCCTGGGCGAGGCCCGCAGGAGCACCCCATGAGCGAGCGCACCGAGCCCATGCCGAGCCAGCGCCGGCACCCCACCATGACCGACTCGACGGTGCTGTCAGTGGACGACCTCACCGTCACCGTCGGCACCCGCCGCGGCCCGGTCCGTGCCGTCGCCGGGGTGTCCTGGCAGGTGCGGCAGGGGGAGACGTTCGCGCTGGTCGGCGAGTCCGGCAGCGGCAAGAGCATGACCCTGCTCGCCGCCACCGGCCTCGCCCCGCGCGCCGCCACAGTCACCGGCCGGGTCCGGCTGCTCGACACGGAACTGACCGCGCTGCCCGACGACCGCCGCCGCAAGGTACGCGGCCGGCACGTCGGGTTCGTCTTCCAGGACCCGATGACCTCGCTCAACCCGGTGCTGCCGGTGGGCCGCCAGGTCACCGAGGCGGCCGAGGAGCACCTGGGGCTGACCCGCCGCGCCGCCCGCGACCGGGCGGTGGAGCTGCTGGAACTGGTGGGCATCCCGTCGGCCGCGCGGCGCGTCGACGCGTACCCGCACCAGTTCTCCGGCGGCATGCGCCAGCGCGTCGCCATCGCCATGGCGCTCGCCTGCGAGCCGGACCTGCTGATCGCCGACGAGCCGACCACCGCGCTCGACGTCACCACGCAGGCGCAGATCATCGAACTGGTCGCCGACCTCCAGGCCCGGCTGGGCACCGCCGTCGTCTGGGTCACCCACGACCTGGGCGTGGTGGCAGGCATCGCCGACACCGTGGCGGTCATGTACGGCGGGCGGATCGTCGAGCAGGGCCCCGTCGACGCGGTGTTCGACACGCCCACCCATCCGTACACCCGGGCGCTGCTGGCGGCCCGGCCGGACCCGTCACGCCGCGGCGAGGACCTGGTCGCCATCCCCGGTTCGCCGCCGAGCCCGCTGGACCTGCCGCCCGGCTGCGCGTTCTGGCCGCGCTGCCCGGTACGCGCCGACCCCCGCTGCGAGCACGAGCTGCCCCCGCTGACGCCGGTCGGCGACGGGCACACGGTCCGCACCTTCTACCGTGGAGAGGCCGGATGAGCGCCGACACCCCGGACGTGGTCGCCGAGCTGGACGACCTGGAGGTGCACTTCCCGACCCCGGCCGGAACCGTCCGCGCCGTGGACGGCGTCAGCCTCGCCGTACGCCGGGGCGAGACGCTCGGGCTGGTGGGCGAGTCGGGCAGCGGCAAGTCCACGGCCGGCCTGGCGCTGCTGCGGCTGGTCGACCCGACCGCCGGACGGGTCCGGGTGGCCGGCGCGGACGTGACCCGCTGGTCGCGCCGCCGCCTGCGCGCGACCCGCCGCCACGTGGCGATGGTCTTCCAGGACCCGCAGGCGTCCCTCGACCCACGCCGGACGGTCGGCGACAGCATCGCCGAGCCGCTGATCGTGCACCGGCTCGCCACGTCCGCCGCCGCCCGCCGGGACCGGGTCGCGGAGCTGCTGGACCTGGTCGGTCTGCGCGCCGACACCGCCGGCCGGTATCCGCACGAGCTGTCCGGCGGCCAGCGCCAGCGCGTCGGCGTGGCCCGGGCGCTGGCCGGCGAGCCGGACCTGATCGTCCTGGACGAGCCGATCGCCTCGCTGGACCTGAGCGTGCAGGCGCAGATCATGAACCTGCTCCGGCACCTGCAACGCGACCTGGGGCTGACCTACCTGTTCATCGCGCACGACCTGGCCGCCGTCGAGCACATGAGCGACCGGATCGCGGTGATGTACCTGGGCCGCATCGTCGAGACCGGCCCACCCGAGCGGATCTACCGGCACCCGGCGCACCCCTACACGGCGGCGCTGCTCTCCGCGGTGCCGGTGGCCGACCCCCGCGTGGAGCGGGAGCGCCGCCGGATCGTGCTCACCGGCGACATCCCCAGCCCGGTGGACCCGCCGAGCGGTTGCCGCTTCCGTACCCGATGCCCCCAGGCCCGCCCCGCGTGCGCCGAGACCGATCCGGCGCTCGCCGAGGTCGGCACGGGCCACCACGCGGCGTGCCTGTTCCCGCTCGACGGCGACCGGGACGGCGGCGTGGGGGAGGCGGCGACGACGCACGCCGACGCCGCCGGCACGCCGTAGGCTCGCGCCCATGGCGTTCACCACCCGGCCGACGTTGCGCGGCACGTTCGGCATGGTCTCCTCCACGCACTGGCTGGCCAGCCAGTCCGCGATGGGCGTGCTGGAACGCGGCGGCAACGCCTTCGACGCCGCGGTGGCCGCCGGGTTCGTGCTGCACGTCGTGGAGCCGCACCTCAACGGCCCGGCCGGCGAGGTGCCCGCGGTCCTCGCCACCGCGACCGACCCCACGCCACGGGTGCTCTGCGGCCAGGGACCGGCCCCGGCCGCCGCCACCGTGGCGCACTTCCGCTCGCTCGGCCTGGACCTCGTGCCCGGCGCCGGCCCGCTCGCCGCCGTGGTGCCGGGTGCTGTCGACGCCTGGCTCCTGCTGCTGCGCGACCACGGCACCCGCACGCTCGCCGAGGTGCTGGAACCGGCGATCGGCTACGCCGCCGCCGGCCACCCGCTCGTCGGCGCCGCCGGGCAGACCGTCGCGCGGGTCCGGTCGCTGTTCACCGACCACTGGCCGACCTCCGCGCACCTCTGGCTCCGCGACGGCCGTCCACCCGCGCCGGGGGAGATGGTCACCAACCCGGCGTACGCGGACACGCTGCGCCGCCTCGTCGACGCCGGACGGGCCGCCGGCACGGACCGCCAGGCGCAGATCGAGGCGGCCCGGCGCGCCTGGCGGGAGGGTTTTGTCGCCGAGGCGATCGACGCGTTCAGCCGGCTGCCGTTCCGCGACTCCAGCGGCCGCGCCCACGCCGGGCTGGTCACCGGCGACGACCTGGCCCGCTGGACTGCCACCTGGGAGGAGCCGGTCACGCTCGACTGGCACGGGCACACGATCGCCAAGACCGGATTTTGGGGCCAGGGCCCGGTGCTGCTGCAGACCCTCTCGATCCTGGACGCGCTCGACGACCCGGCCGTCTACGATCCGTCCAGTCTGGACGGTGTCCACGCGCAGGCCGAGGCGCTGAAGCTCGCGTTCGCCGACCGGGAGGCGTGGTACGGCGACACCGACGTCCCGGGCTCCGCGCTGCTGTCGGCCGGCTACGCCCGTTCGCGGGCCGCGCTGGTCGGCGACCGTGCCGACACGACGCTGCGTCCCGGCAGCCCGGCGGGCGAGCCGCCCCGGCTCCCGTCCCACCTGCACACCGACGTGGGTCGCGGGGCCGTCCCGCAGGATCCGAGCACCGGCGAACCCACGGTACGGGCGGACGGCGTGACCCGCGGCGACACCTGCCACGTCGACGTGGTGGACCGGTGGGGCAACATCATCTCGGCCACGCCCAGCGGTGGCTGGCTGCAGAGTTCACCTGTCATCCCGGAGCTGGGCTTCCCGCTCGGCAGCCGGTTGCAGATGTGCTGGCTGGAGGAGGGGCTCGCCTCCACGCTGCGGCCGGGGCGGCGTCCGCGTACCACGCTCAGCCCGACGCTCGTGCTCCGCGCCGGCGAGCCGGTGATGGCCTGCGGGACGCCCGGCGGCGACCAGCAGGACCAGTGGCAGCTGCTGTTCCTGCTGCGGCACCTGGCCGGGGGGCAGGAGTTGCAGGAGGCGATCGACGCGCCGACGTGGCACACGACGAGCTTCCCCGCGTCGTTCTATCCACGCGAGGTCGAGCCGGGCGTGCTGGTGCTGGAGGACCGGATCGACGGCGACGTGCTGGCGGGCCTGCGCGCAAGGGGCCACACCGTCCGCCTGTCCGACCCGTGGAGCCTGGGCCGCATGTGCGCGGTGACGCGCGACCCGCGCACCGGGGTCCTCTCCGCAGCGGCGAACCCCCGAGGCGCCCAGGGCTACGCCACAGGCCGCTGACCCACCCTCCCCTGAGCGCGGCCGTGGGCGTACGGGCATGATGGGGCCGTGGCCGGGCCCTGTGTCGCAGTCCTGCTGCCCGATCCGTGGACCGCTTCGCATGTCGAACTGTTCCGGGTCTGGCTGGCGGAGGCGCTCACCAACCAGACCGGCGACTGGTGGCTGCTCCGAGAGCCGTCCCGCTTGGGCTGGCAGGCTGAGTCACCGGTTACCGGGCCGATGCTGGTCGAGCCGGATGACTGGGACGTGGAGGATCCGGACGAGGCAACATCTCTGGCGCGCGCCGCCGGGTTCCGGCCCGCGACAGAGGTCGTTCTGGCCTCGGCGACGAACGGCGTGGACGACCACCGGTTCCTGGCGCATCTCGCGGTAGCGATAGCGCACCGGTACGGCGGCCTGATCGATCTCACCGGTCCACTACCGGTCCCACCTCCGGCGAGAGTCCGCGTCCTCGATGCCGTCGAGGCCGGTACCGGGATCGAGGAGTGGTGGGCCGGATCCCGGGAGACCCTCAGGATGCTCGGCGGGGCATGGCACGAGATCCCCTACGTGGCCGCCGGTGGCACCGGCACATCTACCACGTCGTCGAGCCCGATCTCCTGACAGTTTGGTTGACGCATCCACAATTTCGCATGGTGAAGTAGCGCGACGAGTCTGGCGACGTCGAGCCGGCCCAGGGAGAGGGCAGGGTCAGGTGTCGATCCGGGTGATGTTGCGGATCTTGTTGGCGGCGTCGAGGGCGGCCACCTTGTACGCCTCCGCCAGCGTCGGGTAGTTGAAGACGGCGTCCAGCAGGTAGTCGACGGTGCCGCCGCAGCCCATCACGGCCTGCCCGATGTGGACGATCTCGGTGGCGCCGGTGCCGAACACGTGCACCCCGAGCAGCCGCCCGTCCTCGGGTGAGACCAGCAGTTTCAGCATGCCGTACGAGTCTCCGACGATCTGCCCCCGGGCCAGCTCCCGGTAGCGGGCGATGCCCACCTCGAACGGGACGGACGCATCCGTCAGCTCCTCCTCGGTCTTCCCGACGAAGCTGATCTCCGGAATGGTGTAGATGCCGATCGGTTGCAGGTCCGACATGCCGCGCGCCGGTTCGCCGCAGGCGTGCTGGGCGGCCAGCCGGCCCTGTTCCATCGAGGTGGACGCCAGCGCGGGGAAGCCGATCACGTCGCCGACGGCGTAGATGTTCTCGACGGTGGTGCGGTAGTCGGCGTCGACGGTGATCCGGCCCCGGTGGTCAGCGGTGAGCCCGGCCGCCTCCAGCGCGAGGTCGTCGGTCTGCCCCTGCCGCCCGGCCGAGTACATCACCGTGTCGGCAGCGATCTTCTTGCCGCTGCGCAGGACGCAGAGCGCGGCGCTGCGGTGCTTCTCCACGGCGGCCACCTCCTCGCCGAAGCGGAAGGTCACCGACAGGTCCCGCAGGTGGTACTTCAGGGATTCGACGATCTCCTCGTCGCAGAAGTCGAGCATCCGCGGGCGGCGCTCGACCACTGTCACCTTGGTGCCGAGCGCGGCGAACAGGGACGCGTACTCCATGCCGATCACCCCGGCGCCGACGACGACCATGCTGCGCGGGACGGCTTGGAGGTTGATGACGCCGTCGGAGTCGACGATCGTCCGGTCGTCGAAGTCGACGCTGTCCGGGCGGGCCGGGCGGTGCCGGCGGCGATGACCGCCTTGTCGAAGCTGACCCGGGT